>JBMTBF010000026.1:0-13013 GCA_049429585.1 Terrimicrobiaceae bacterium
GGCGACCTCGGCTTTCGCGCCTGGGATACCCGTTTCGGCCGGATCGGCGTGTGCGTTTGCTGGGATCAGTGGTATCCCGAGGCGGCACGCCTCACCGCTCTCCAAGGCGCGCAGATTTTGTTCTACCCGACCGCGATCGGTTGGCATCCCTCGGAGAAGGAGAAATACGGCAAGCGCCACCATTCCTCTTGGGAAACCGTCCAGCGCGGCCATGCCATTGCAAATGGTTGCTATGTCGCCGCACCGAACCGCATTGGCCACGAGGCACCAGATGGCGGGCCGGGGCTGGAGTTCTGGGGACAAAGTTTCGTGGCTGATCCTTCCGGCGAGATCATTGGCCGCGCTTCGGTGGACAAGGAGGAGGTTTTGGTGGTGGAGGTTGATCTCGAAAAAGTCGATACCCAGCGCACTCACTGGCCCTTCCTGCGGGATCGCCGGATCGATTGCTACAGCGACATCACACGGCGTTTCATCGACTGATCCGCGATGCGCGTCCAATCCGCCGAATTCGAACGCAGTTTTCCGGGAGTAGCGGATTGTCCGGAGGATGAAGTTCCCGAGTTTGCCTTCATCGGGCGCTCGAATGTCGGCAAATCCTCCCTGCTGAATCTTCTCACGGGAAACAAAAAGCTCGCCCGGGTTTCACAGACACCCGGCTGCACCCAGCTCATCAATTTTTTCCGCATCAACCATGCTTGCCGTTTTGTCGACCTTCCCGGATACGGATTCGCCAAAGTGCCCAAGGGCGGGCGCGCGTTTTTCCAGCAACTTGTCTCCGACTACATGGTTGATCGGCCGAATCTCCGGCTCGTTTTCGTTTTGATCGATTCGCGCCTCGAACCCCAGCAGATCGATCTCGAGTTTCTCTCCTGGCTGGCGGAAACCGGCCGCGCCTTCGATCTTGTTTTCACCAAAACCGACAAGCTCAAGCCCGCGAAGACCGAGAAAAACATCGCTGGATTCCTCGCCGCCATCGCGCCCTGCCGACCGGAACACTATCGCTCCTCGGCGCAGACGGGCGAGGGGAGACGCGAAATTCTCGGGCGGGTGGGATTGTTTTTGCGCGAGGGATTTTGAAATCATGGAAATTCCCTTGGCAGTCTTTCTGATCCTTTCAGGCGTCCTATATTTGTGGGCGGTTCGTCGAGCTGTCGTTCTGGCGCTCTCTCGGAATGGAGTTTTCCCCTCCTACCGCTGGCAATGGCCGGAGGCCGTTTTTTCGATGGTTCTGGCCTCGTTTTTCGTCTTTACCGCGCTTGCATCGATTGGAAAACCCGTGGGCAAAATCGATGCCGCATCGCTCCAGTCGAGCCTCGCGCTTTACGGGGGACTCGTTCTTTTTCTCATCGGCTTTCTGGTTTTCCGGAATGTCCCGCTCGACCAGGCCTTCGGGCTTCGCACCGCTAATTTCCTTCGTTCCGTGGCGGCTGGCGTTGTGGCTTTCGTGCTTTGCCTGCCGGCCATTTATGCCGCCCAGTGGGTGGCGTATTCGTTTCTAGGTCACGACACCGCCCCGCAAGCGATTGTGACATTTCTCATGGACCATCCGGCATGGAGGGAACGCCTGCTCGTTCTGGCAATTGCCTCGGTTGCCGCGCCTCTCACCGAGGAATTGCTCTTTCGGGGCTGTCTTTACGGATACCTTCGGCAATCCACCGGCCGCGCCGCCGGCATCGCCATTTCCTCGGTCGTCTTTGCCCTCATCCACGCCCATCCGGCGACGATGCCCGCGTTGGCTGTTTTTGCGGTCGGCCTTGCGCTGCTTTACGAGTTCACGGGAACACTCTGGGCGCCGATCGCCGTTCATGCGCTTTTCAACACGCTCAACTTTTTCGGAAGCCTCTACTGGCCCGATCTTCTGAAATGAAACCCTGCGCCGAGGATCGATTGCTCAAACGCCTTCTCCGCCTCGTTCCGGTCCCTGCCAACCAACCGCTCGGCCCCGGCGATGACTGCGCCGCCCTGCATGCTCCGGAAAAAAACCAACTCCTCCTGCTGAAGACCGACTGCATTGCCGAGGATGTCCACTTTCTTCGATCCCACGATCCTGCCCGCGTCGCCTGGAAAGCCCTCTGCCGCCCTCTGAGCGACATCGCCGCCATGGGAGGAACCCCCGGCGAGGCGCTCATCACCTTTTTCTCCCCGCCGGATGTCGGCGAGGACTACTGGCTCAAATTCTACCAGGGGTTGGGCCGTGCCGCCCGCCGGTTTGGCGTCACCATCGCGGGCGGAGAAATGTCGCGTCAGAAGCAAGGCATCGCCGTTTCGATCACCCTCACCGGTTCGATTGATCGAAAAAACCTTCTTCGCCGTGCGGGCGGGAAACCGGGCGACGCCATCTTTGTCACGGGAGTCCTCGGCGGCACACTGGCCAGGCACCACCTTGATTTTATCCCCCGCCTCGCCGAAGGCCGTTGGCTCGCAGAAAACATCCGTCCCTCCGCCATGATGGATCTCAGTGACGGACTCGGCACCGACCTTCCCCGTTTGGCCCGATCCAGCGGTTGCGGTTTCGAGCTCGATTTCGAGAAAATCCCCAAGCGCCGTGGTGCTGACCTCCGCCAAGCCATTTCAGACGGAGAGGACTACGAACTCCTCTTCACTCTTTCCCCGAAAAAAATCACCCTGCTCTTCGAACAATGGCCCCGGATTTTTCCTAAAACCCGGCTTACCCGAATCGGGGCCCTGACCTCCCGACCGACCACCCCCGAAAAATGGTTCCAAGGCTGGGATCATTTTCAATGATGGCGGATGCCCGGCAATTTTCCGGGAGGGGAGAGTTAGATCAAAGTCGCGGGCAGGTGTTCGTTCGCCGCTCCGCATTGGGGACAGGCCGGCAAAAGTTCTTTCGGGTCGGCTTTGAAGTGGAACGAGCAGACCCGGCAGCAAATCCAGTGCCGGTGGCGTTGGGCCACTTGGCGGCGGCGGGCGATCTCATAGCCGATCCACACAAGAACGATCCCGGCGAGAAAAATGAAGAGGGCGGTGAAAACCAGCCACGGTAGTTGCATCCGGATCATGGCATGGTGGACGGGAGAACCTCGGAACCCCACTGGAATTCCACAAATCCCCAGTCGGGGACGTTTTTTTGCGAAGGCGAGAATTGAAGCTTTCGCAGATATGCCAGCGCCTCGCGGTCGAGCAAGTTGTCGCCCGAGGATTTGTCGGTGAAGGCGTGAAGAACTTGGCCTTCGGGAGATATGGCAATCAGGAAAATGGCCTCCTCGGGTTGAGTGGATGATCGAGTGTGGAATTTCGGCATTGCGGGCGTGCCCGGCAGGCGGGGTGCGATGTCCTCCGAGGCACGGAGACGCGTGCCCGGTGCGGCATGGGTGGCGCCGAGGGAGGGTCTCTTTCGCGGGATTTTAACGGGACCCTGAACTGTCCGGTCGATGCGGGGTTTTTGAATTCGAAGAGGAGGAACGTCCCATGAGGTCGTGTCTTTCGCGAATTGCGGGGTGTAGGTGGAAGTCGGCCATTCGGCAGGCTCGGGAAGACCGCGCCCTGGAGCGAACAGCGCGGGGTCGGAGGAATGCAGGGCCGACTCGATGCGCGAAGCCCCGGGGCTTGTTGAGGAAAGAAAATAAAGGCGTGCCGTGTTCGTGGAGCCGGATTTCGGGGGCGGGTGTTTCACCGAAAACAGAAAAAAAATTGCGGCGTGGAGAAGGGCGGCGACCAAAACGGCGAAGGGGAGGAATAAGTGGATGCGGTGGCGGGACGGCCACTCGAAAATGAGCGAGGGCGTTCTCACTCCTCCTCGGCCGTGGCGACGACCGTGGGATACCCCATGCCGAGGCTGACATTCAGGACCTCCGCGAGTTGTTCAACAGGAGCGCGTCGGTCGGATTTGACGATGATGGTGTTGTTGCGGGAGGGGCGCTTGCCGAGACGCTCTTTCAACTCCTCGAGGGTGACTTGTTCATTTTCGAAATACACGGCCGAGACCGGCGCCGCCGCGATGCTGACGACAAGCGGATCGCGCTGCGGGGCCAGGAGGAAGGGTGAGTCGGGCACGGAAACCTCGACACCCGGTTGGAGGAGAAACGAGGTGGAGAGGACGATGAAAAAAATCAACGCGAGGACGACATCGAGCGAAGGCGCAATGAACATCAGCGCGGGATGAAGGCCGGGAGAGCGTTCGAGTTTCACAGCGGCTTTCCGGCGGACTGATCGGCGCGGAGGATTTCCAGCATTTCGATCGCGGCGCGCTCGATGTCGTGGAGAACATCGTTCACACGGGCCGAAATGTAGCTGTGGGCGACGAAGGCGGGAATGGCGACGGTCAGGGCGGCAGCGGAAGTGAGGAGGCTCTCGTAGACACCACCGGCGATTTCGGCGGCGGTGGCGTAGCCGCCATGGGCACTGATCTGCTGAAATGCGGTGAGCAGACCGAGAATCGTTCCAAGCAAGCCGACGAGCGGCGTGGCATAGGCGATTGTTCCGAGAAGTGCGAGGTTCCGCTCGAGCCCGGGAACCTCGAGTTGACCGGCCTCCTGCGCAATGTCGCGGAGTTCCTCGCGTGTGGCGTCATGCCGCAGAAGCATCGCATGCAGCACACGGGGAACCGGGCCGGGGGTTCCCGCACACTCTTGAACGGCCTCGGCGAGGTTTTGGCTTTTCAAAAGATTCGCGAGGCCGCGGAGGAAGTCGCCTGTTTTGATCGAGGCGCGGTGAAGGTGGACGAGGCGTTCGAAAAACACACCCAGCGCGGTGATGCTGCAGGCGAGAATCAGCCACATGAGCGGTCCGCCCTTCTGCACAAGTTCCATCATATCGGGCGACTTTAAGTGGATTCCGAGGCGGGCGGCAATGGCATTCCCCCGGTCGGCGCGGCGGCGGAGGGGAGGGCGAGCGGAGCGCGGGATAGTTCGCCGAGAGCGGCGGTGAGCTTTTCGCGAACGCCGGGGATGAATCCGCGGTCGGCGTGGACGACAAGCATGGTGAGGCGGTTGTTTTGGACGATGCTCAGGGGGCCGCGCTCGGTGTGGAGCGTGAGGGCGGGAACGGATCCGATGCCGAGTTGGCTCGAGGATTCCTGCATCGCGGCGAGCATTTTCGAAGCGGTGGAGCTCATCGCGAGGAGGTCGAGGTTTTCGGGAACATTGTGCGATGCGATCACGGCGTCGTCGCGGGTGAGCACGCAGGAGCGGATCCCGGGCAGGTCGCCGCACAATTCCACCACGCGGCGGACAGTGAGAGTTTCGTCGGTGAGGAAAAGGGCTTGGAGGGAATCCTGCTCGGGAATGTCTGTGGCGGGATTTTCCGTTTCAAGAACCAGAGGCTCGATGAGCGTGGAGACTGGCGCGGCGGGCGCGAACCGGTGGAAAGTCGGGAGTCTTTGGATCAGCTCGATCAGGCGCTGGGGCTGGTCGACTGTTTGAACGGGGGGATGGGCGGTGAGTTGATCGTCTTGGAGGGATGGCTCCGGGAGCGGTCCGGAAATTTCCCCGGGTTCGATGGGCGATTCCTCGGGGGAGGATCGGGTTTTCGCAAGGCGGTCGAGATTTTGGGTGGCTTCGAGGTGTTCGTAGCCGTTCCGGACAGAGTTTTCCTTCGGGGAAAATTCGGAGTCGAGATCGTAGGTTTCCTCACGCAGGCGGTAGGCAGCGGCGATGCGATGGGCGGGAAGTTTGATGAAGCTCTCCCCGGGCAGGAAAAGGTCGGGGCGCTCGATGGCGAGATCGCGGAGGGAGATTTTCGGGACGATGTGGGAGAGCACGGTGCGGGCGTCGATCTCGATGAAATCCTCGCCGGACAATTCGGCAACGAGGCATTCTCCCGGAACGGCCGAGGCCAAATCCGCGAGGCGGAGGCGGATTTTTTCCACCGGGCACTGGCGGTAGCGGAGATTCGGGGCAGGTGGGATGGTGGCCGACTCGGACATTTCTTTGTGTTGTCTGTGACGAGCAGTGAGGTTATCCAAGCACGCTTTACTGGCAATACCGTGGACTTCGATTTCAAATTTACCAATGAGGGGCTGATCCCTGTGATCGTTCAAGAGGCATCCGGAGAGGAGCGGCCTGCCGGGCGGGTTTTGATGTTCGCCTGGATGAATCGCGAATCGTTGGAGCTGACATTGGAGCGCGGGTTGATGACCTATTGGAGCCGCTCGAGAAAGAAGCTCTGGCTCAAAGGCGAGTCCAGCGGGCACACCCAGCGGGTGGTCCGGTGGTATGTCGATTGCGACAAGGATGTGCTTCTTTTCGAGGTCGAACAGGAAACGGGAGCATGCCACACGGGATACGAAAGCTGTTTCTTTCAGCAAATGGACCGTGAAGGAAATGCCCTGCCGGTTCGGGAATCGAAAATGTTCGACGATTCGGCGGTCTACAGACCTGTTTCCAAGGGTTAAGCCATACTCCTCCCCGGCGGGTAGCTATTTTTTAGCGCGTTTTTGAACGGATTCGGCTGCGCGTTGTCGAATTTAAGACAAGCGTCCTTGGGATTTTTTCCAAGAGGCGAAAAAAACAAATTCAACTCTTAAAAACAATGGCATTCGAAGACATCGACACCGGCTTGCAGCTCTACCTTCGTCAGATCGGAGAATATCCTCTCATCACTGTCGAGGAAGAGGTTAAGCTCGCCCGTCGCATCAAACGCGGCGACAAGGAGGCGCGCGCCATCATGGTTCGCTCGAACCTCCGCCTGGTCGTCAAAATCGCACGCGACTACAGCAATTTCGGACTTCCGCTTTTGGACCTGATTTCCGAGGGAAACATCGGCCTGATGAAGGCGGTCGAGCGTTTCGACCCCAAAAAAGGAGGCAAGCTCAGCACCTACGCGGCGTGGTGGATCAAGCAATCCATCAAGCGCGCGCTGGCTAACCAGAGCAAAACGATCCGCTTGCCTGTCCACTTGGTGGATAAAATCGCAAAGCTTCGCCGGGTTTCCAACCAAATGACCGAGGAATTGGGACGCGAGCCGACCGATGAGGAATTGGCCGAAGAGGTCGGCATGGCCGCCTCCAAGGTCGGCGCGCTCAAGAGCGCCGCGATCCGCCCGACTTCGCTGGACCAACCGCTTGGCGATGAGGATAACACCTCGCTCGGCGACATCATTGGCGACGAGGAAGCGCAGACGCCCTTTGAGCAACTTCGTGACAAGGATCTCCGCGACGAGGTGGGGGACTTGCTCGATGTCCTGGACGACCGCGAGCGCAAAATCATCAACTCGCGCTTCGGTCTCGACGGGCACAAGACCAAGACTCTTGAGGAGGTCGGGGTGAAATTCGGTGTCACCCGCGAGCGCATCCGCCAGCTTCAGAACATCGCTTTGCGAAAACTCCGCCGGGCGCTTCACAAAAAGGACCGTTCCAAGTTGGAGCTCCCGGCCTGAAGTTTTTTTCATGGGTAGGGTGGGAACCGGATGGGTGGTGCCAGTTGCCCTCCGGTTTCTTGCTTTCGGTCTTGCGAGGGCCATCCCGGCGGAGTTTTGATTGGCCCATGGAAGCCCACTCCGCCTTGCACCAAACTCTTCATAACGCTGTGAAAGCCCGCCTCGATCTGGTCGCTGATCACGCCCTCCGGGATCGCGACCCCGCCGCGCACCTCGCCGCCCTGAAAGCCGCCGCCCAACGGTTGGACGCCGAAGTTGCCGGTCTTCCGAGTGATACCGAACCCACGCTCCGCCATTACCTCGAACGCCAAAGCTACACTAAGGCCCTCGCATGGCTTGATGATGCGTTATTAGGCGCATCTAATTGAAGGGAAATATCATTTCGTAACGAAGAGATTTGTCATTTTCAGTAAAACCATCCAGCGTTTCGGCACTTCGATAATCGAAACGAACGCGCCCGCCATTTATCCACTATGAAAAAAATCCGTTTCAAATCCGGCCAGGTGATTTTCAAGGAAGGCGACCGCAGCCTCGAAGCGTATCGCATCCTTGCCGGCAAGGTTCAGATCACCATCGCAGGGGAGTCCAAGCCGATCATTCTCGCGCAACTGGGCGACGGCGACATTTTCGGTGAAATGGGAATGGTTGATGAGCGGCCACGCTCGGCGTCCGCCCAGGCCATGCTCGACACCGAGTGCGAGGTGATGACGCCCTCGGATTTTCAGGTGACGATTCTTCAGAATCCGCAGCGCCTATTGCCTTATCTGGCCACCTTCTTCGAGCGTCTCCGAACCGTTACCAATCGCTTGAATCTCGAAATGCGGGTTCGCGCCCATGAGACATCCCCCGGTTCCCAACTGCAAACCGCCTCCAAGGCGAAATCGAAACTTTCACCGCCGGTGTCTGTTGCGCACCACCCGGAAAGAACGCGACTCCACACCATGCATGCCGGATCCCTGATCGCTGCCGAAGACCACTCCGGTCTGGAGACCATTACCTTTTCCGCCTTGAATGCGCTGAGCGCCTCGAAATTCGAGGAACCTTTCGGCAAGCTCTCGATCGAGAAGTTTCCGTTTCGCATCGGCCGCTTGAACCACGAAGACGGATCGGTTTTTTCCTCCAATGATTTTTCGATTCCCGACAAGCAACCCTTCCAAGTCTCGCGCAACCATTGCTCGATCGAGCGGGAGGGCGACCATTATTTCGTCCGCGACCGGGGCAGCACGCTGGGCACGATCGTCAACGGCGTTCCCATCGGGGTGCAGCACGGGACGCTCACGGTGGATTTGAAGAAAGGCGAAAACATCCTCATCCTGGGCTCGCAGAGGAGTCCCTACAAATTCCGCATCGATCTTGCCTGATCCCGTCGGCCTCGGAGCGCCGACGCCCCCGTTTGCATCAGCAAATCTCAAAAATCTCCCGCAGAGGCGGGGAGGGACGCTGACGAAGTAGACTCGTCGGCGGGGATTACTTGGTTACCGCAGCCTTGACGATTTCGGAGAAGGCGAGGGCTTCGAGGCTCGCGCCGCCGACGAGGGCGCCGTCGATGTCGGGTTGGCCGAGGAGCGTCGCGGCATTCGCGGGCTTCACGCTGCCGCCATATTGAATCCGGACCTTGTTGGCGGTTTCCGCGTCGGAGATTTCGGCGAGAACTTTGCGGACATGGGAGTGGGCGTCCTGGGCCTGTTCGGGAGTGGCGTTGCGTCCGGTGCCAATCGCCCAGACCGGCTCGTAGGCGATCACGACGCCCGGCAGTTTGTCGGCGGGGACTCCGGCGAGGCTCCCGCGGAGTTGGATGGTGAGGATTTCGGTTTCGCGGCCGGCGTCGCGTTCTTCGAGGGTCTCGCCGACACAGACGATCGGCTTGAGGCCGCAGGCGAGGGCGGTGTGGACTTTTTTGTTAACCAGCGCATCGGTCTCTCCGAAAATCTGGCGGCGTTCGCTGTGGCCGAGGATCACGAAGCGGACGAAGAGCTCGCGCAACATCGCGGGGCTGATCTCGCCGGTGAAGGCGCCCGACATTTCAAAATACATGTTCTGCGCGCCGAGGCTGATTTTTTGGGATCCGCCGAGAAGCTCCGAGAGTTTGGCGATGGCGGTGAAAGGCGGGGCGATCACGATTTCGACTCCGTTCACACTTTCGACATGGGTACGGAAGCTCTCGAGGTAGCTGACCGTTTCGGCAACGGTCATGTTCATCTTCCAGTTGGCGGCGATAATTTTTTTGCGCATGGGTTTGAAAATAGGCCGGACTTGATACCTGTTGCGTCGTCGCTTCGCAATACGGATCGAGACGGCCCTCTTGATTTCAATGCCGGAGCATGGAAAATCGCAACCATGCGAATCGGGCTTTGTGGTTGTCTCCTCGGGTTGGCGTTGCTCCTCCCTGTGGTGGATCTGCGTGCCGATGATCTGATCCGTTCGGTGCAAAAAAAACTCACCGCCCTTGGTTTTTACAAAGGCAAGGTCGACGGCGCGTCCGGCAGCATGACAAACGCGGCGATTCGCCGGTTTCAACTGGCGCAAAACCTGAAGGTCACCGGGGAACTCAACTCCCAAACACTCGCCAAACTCGGTCTGGAGGGCAGGGTTCCGGCTCCCGACTACAGTGCCATCGGGCGGTTTTTCGCCGGTGGACCGCTGGCCCGCGCCGAGGTCAACTCGCAAGTCGAAACCCTCCGTCAAATCCAAGGGAAGCTTGCCGCAGAGGGCTTCTACGCCGGTCCGCATCATGGAATGCCAAACTCCACCTTGGTTGCCGCGTTGAAAGAATGGCAGACCGCAAACGGGCTGGATTCAACCGGTCGGATCGACTCCGCCACCGCGGAGAAGATGAAGCTCAATCGGTGAGAAGCATGCAGTCGCCGTAGGAGAAGAAGCGGTATTGTTCGCGAATGGCCTCGGCGTAGGCGGCGCGGATGGATTCGCGGCCCGCGAACGCGCTGACGAGCATGAGGAGCGTGGATTCGGGGAGGTGGAAATTCGTCAGAAGCGCGCCGGTGTGTTGGAACTCGTGGGGCGGATGGATGAAGATGCGGGTACTGCCGGAGTTGGGTTGGATGGGACCGGCGGGTTGGGATTCAAGGACGCGGGCGACTGTGGTCCCGATGGCGACGACACGGCGTGCGGAGTTCATCGCTTCGGCTGCAGCCGGCGTGATCGAATAATTCTCCGAGTGCATTTCGTGGTCCTCGATGCGGTTGGTTTTGACAGGGAGAAAAGTCCCGGCGCCGACATGAAGGGTGAGGAAGGTGTGCGGGATTTTGGCGAGGATTTCGGGAGTGAAATGCAATCCCGCGGTGGGTGCGGCAACGGAGCCCGAGGATTTGGCGAAAACCGTTTGGTAGCGTTCGTCGTCGGACTGGTCGGCGGGACGCTTGAAGTAGGGCGGCAGCGGCATGTGTCCATGGGCATCCAGGTCGGGATCGGCATCAAAGGCGATGATGCGCTCGCCGCCGGGGAGAATTTCGACAACCTCGGCCACAGTCCCTGCAATGGGGATTCTGGTGCCGACGCGAAGTTTGCGTCCGGGTTTGACCAGGCATTTCCAGCGCTTGCCTCCCTGGTTTTCGAGGAGAAAGATTTCGATGCCAGCGTCGGGGGCGAGCAGGCGGGCCTTGATGACGCGGGAGTCGTTGAGAACCACCAGGTCGCCCTTGAGGAGATAATCCGGAAAATCCCGGAAGGCGCGGTGCTCGATACGGCCCGTTGAGCGATGGACGACCATCATGCGAGACCCGTCGCGGTTGGGTGCAGGTCGGTTGGCGATGAGTTCCGGCGGGAGGTCGTAGTGGTAGTCGCAGACGGATGCGGGCATGGACGGGTTAAAAAGGCTCCCCGTCCGATGCGGGATTTTCACCGAATGAGGTCGCCGAGGGGCCGGGGGTGACATCCCAGACCTCGAGAAGCTCCTCGGGAATTTCCCGGAGGAAGCGGGAGGGAATCTGGAAGGTCTCTCCATAGCCCGCGCCGAGGCGCATCTCGGGGTAGCTCAGGTAGAGTTCATCCATGCAGCGGGTGACGCCGACATAGAACAGGCGGCGTTCCTCCTCGAGACCGGCGGGGTCCTCGAGGCTGCGGCTGCTGGGAAACATTCCATCAGCGAGCCAGATCAGGAAAACCACGCGCCACTCGAGGCCCTTGGCCTGGTGGAGGGTGGAGAGCGTGATTTTCTCGGTTTCGGCCGCGCCCGCGAAGGCGTCCGCCGTTTCGAGTCCACCGAGGAGGGCGAGTTGGGAAAGAAAATCGGAGGCGGATTCGAACTGGCCCGCAAAGGTTTTGAGGGTCTGTAAATCCTCGCGCCGGGCGTCGTAGTTCGGAAATTTGCCCTTCATGTAGTCGTCGTAGATCGCGAAGAGGACGCATTCGATCATCGCGGATGGGCCGAGGGGCGCGCCATGCGGGACCAGATCAGCCAGGGTGTGGACGAGTTGGGCCCAGTCCTTCGCGGCTTTTGCGGGGACCTTGGCCTCGGCGAGGCTGGTGAATTCGGTCGAGCCGTCTAGAAGGGTTTGGGTTCGCTCCCAAAGGGTGTCGGCGGTTTTGTTGCCGATGCCAGGGAGGAGGCGGACGATGCGCTTGAAGGACATCTCGTCGCGCGGGTTGACGGTGAACTTCAAAAACGCCGCGACATCCTTGATGTGGGCCTGTTCGAAAAACCGGAGGCCGCTGGTGATGGCGAAAGGGATTCCGCGTTTGGTGAACTCCAACTGGACCTCCATCGAGTGGTAATGGGCCCGATAGAGGACAGCCATTTGCTCGAGGGGGATGCCCTCGTCGAGGAGTTCCATGACGCGCTGGGCGACGAAGGCGGCCTGCTGGGAATTTGTCGGGAGGGCGACGAGCGCCGGTTTGACGGGGTGCGGTTTGCGGACAGGTGCTAGGTTTTTCGGGAATTGGCGTTCGTTGCCGGTGATGGCGGCGTTGGCGACTTCGAGGACTTGTGGGACGCTGCGGTAGTTCGTTTCGATTTTGAAGACGCGGGAGCCCGGGTGGGTTTTTGGGAACTGCAGGATGTTTTCGAAATTCGCGCCGCGCCAGGAGTAGATGCTCTGGGCATCGTCGCCCACGACCATGAGGTTCTTATGGTGGGCGGCGAGGAGGTCGATGAGTTCGGACTGGAGCCGGTTCGTATCCTGGTATTCATCCACGAGGATTTGCTGGAACCGGCGCTGGTAGGTGGCGGCGACTTCGGGACGGGTAAGGAAAAGCTCGAGCGTCTTGGCAAGCAGGTCGTCGAAATCCATCGAGTTCGCCTCCCGCTTTCTGGCCTCGTAGGCGGCCTGCACTTTTTCGATCTCCGGGGCGAGGGGGATGAAGTAGCGGTATTTTTCAGCGAGGATTTTCGAGACGGGGGCGGCGGTGTTGATTGCGAGGCTGAAGATGTCGGCGAGCACGCCGGCCTTGGGGAATTTGCGGGTGGTGTCCACGAGGCCCTGCTTTGCGACCACGGCGGCGATCATTTCCTCCGAGTCGTCGCGGTCCATGATGGAAAATCCCTCGCGGAATCCGATCTCGGCGGCGTGGCGGCGGAGGATTCGGTTGCCGATCGAGTGGAAGGTGCCGCCCCAGAGTCCATCGGCCGCGCCGGGCAGGAGGTTGTGGACTCGCTCCACCATTTCGCGGGCGGCTTTGTTGGTGAAGGTGAGCAGGAGGATCGAACCGGCGGGGATGCCTTG
>JBMTBF010000027.1:0-12645 GCA_049429585.1 Terrimicrobiaceae bacterium
TTGCGCTCAAGCCATGCTGTTTTTGCCATAAGTGGGCGGTGAAATTAGCGAACGGTGGGGGAGTTGCAAGCTTTTTGGCCGTTTATTTCGGTAAAAATCAATTTCCGCCGCAGAGGAGTTGGACGAACCGCTTGCCGGAATCGCTCAGCTTCGGGGCGCCGTGCGAGCCGGCGATGATGCCCCTCGTGGCGTGGTGGTAGGATTGATGGGTGTCGGCTACCCAGCTGACTTTGGGTGCCTGGGCCGGATCGGTCGCCGCGCGGGCTTCGACGGGAAAACCTGTTTGGGTGAAAGCGATCGTCCAGGCCGAGGGATTGGCGGGTTCGCCATCGGGCACGAGCCAAGGGTGGCGTTGAATGAGTGAAAGCGCGGCGGACGCGGGGACGGTGATTTTATAGAACGGCTCGCGGCTTTCAAAGTGGTCGCTCAGGCGGAAGGAGGAGTTTTTAGAGCATTCGAGGAGGATCGGGGCTGGGTCGATTCCAACGAGGTTGAGGCCGTTGTAAAGGCCATGTTTGTTAGGACTCCCAGCAAAATGCTTTCGATGCCAGGCCTCGAAGTCCCCGCTGAGCATCACGGTGATCTCGAAATGGAGGTGGGAGCGCTCGCGGTTGATCCCAGCGCCTGTGAAGCCCATACGCCCGATTTTTTCGCCCTGTGAGACGCGGCGGCCGGGTTGGACGGTGATTTCCGAGAGGTGGGCATAGAGGGTGTAAAACCGGCTCCCCTCGATCTGGTGCTCGATCACGACATACCGGCCGTAGTTCGAAGCCCCCGCTTCGCGGCTGGTGTGGACGACCAGGCCGTCGGCCGAGGCGAGGATTTCGTCGAGGGGATTTCCCGCTGCGTCGCGGCGTGCCGGGGCGATGTCGATGCCTTCGTGCAGGCTGGTGTAGACAACCTCGCCATCGAGGCGTTGCGGTCCCCGGACGAAGCCGAAGGAGCCGCCCTCCCAAGGCGTCGTTTCCTCACCCTCGAAATTCCGGTTCACATACATGTAGAAATCCTGAGGTCGGCCTTCGAGCAGGGCGCGGTTTTCGGTGGGCCAATCGAACAATGCCGCGTGAAGGGGCATGGCGAGCGCGAGAAACGGGATCAAGCCGCGCAAGATCAAGGCACAGCCTCCGGCTTGAGCCCGCTCTGTTTTTTTCCAAACTCCGACTCGCGTCCGATGACAGGAAACTTGGCCTGCAAGGCGGCGATTTCCTGGGGGAGGATTCCTCCGGGGACAAACAAAATCCCGTCGCCTACCGTACCAGAGATTTTTAAAAGTGTGGCCGGGCGTCCATTGATCAACACCACGGCGGTGCGGCCTTTGTCCTCGACCGTGAGTTGGTGGAGCTTGTGCGCGCCATGGGCATCGAGGCGGAAATACGCGGCAACGAGGCCGTCATTTCCGGGAAATGGGTAAAAGGCGGTGATGTCCTGTTCGTTCACTGCTGGAACCTTGCGGATCGGGATTTTTCGGCCGTCGTTGAGTTGGAGTTCGGTTACGAACGACGGCCCGTCCGTGTTGGAGCCTTCGCAGTGGAGTCGGATGGTGGTTGTCGGGCCTTTTTTGGTTCCAGCAAAAGTGGCTGGAACGAAGGCGGTGATGGCGGTGGCAAGGACGAGAAAAGAAATCTTTCGGCGCATGGCTTGGCGCATGGGTTTGAGAGCGCGAAGCGTAGGCGAGAGTTTGGGAATTGCAACCGCCCGGTGTGTCCGTTACCTCTAACTCCCATGAATCGCCTCGCCGCAGCCCTCCTTGCCATACCAATGGCCGTGGCCGTCGCCCAGGATACCCGCGATGCCGCAACACCTTTTCAGTGGGCTCCGCCCGACGAGAGCACTCCGTTTTTCATATCGGATACGGATTTCACCGCCAACGAAGACAGAATCCTCCGGGCCACCGATCCCGCCAGCCAGTATCCCTTGGTGAAAAAAGGCCCGCAGACCGTGAGCGGACAAGTCATGGGATTTTTCACCGACATGTTCGCCTCTGTGAATCTCAGTAGCCCGATGGCCGCCCGGGAGGAGGCCGAACTCACCTTGAAGCCCGAGGCGCCAACCCTCGCCGACACGCGCGAGGTGGGAGTGGATTATTCGATCCGCAACAATTCTCGCCGCATGGCCCGCTTGGATTTTCCCACCAGCCAGCGTATCGAAATCCTCACAAGGAACTCCTCCGGTGCGGTGATCGACCGCTGGTCGGACGACCGCTCCTTCCAACCCCAGGAGGGAATCGTCATCATCAATCCCAACGAGCGCATCGAATACCGGGAGAAAATTTCCACCCGCGATATGAAGCCCGGTCAGACCTACGAGGTCGAGGCGATGCTCAAGACGGATCCCGATTTCCGTCTCCAAAAACAACTCGCGCCCCGCTGAAGTCCCGTAAACGGAGCGTTCATGCGTCAAATCCTCGCGCCTGTTCTGACAACGATACTCTTTTTTTCCCCCCTCGTTGGCGCGCAGCAGCAGGAGAAAAAGCTCCTCGACCGCATCAACCGGCCGAACATGGAACTAACCAATCCGATGCAGGGAAAAGCCTTCTCCGGAGGCGGTGGAGTGCAAATGCGGGATGCGGTTGTGAAAAGCGCGGTCTTTGATTCGTCAAAGTCGGCCTACTTGAAGGAATTTTCCGGTGCCCGTTCGTTTCTCGGCATCAAAAACCCGTGGTTCGGAAACCGGGTTTTTGAAACCAAAAGCTCGACGCTTACGCGCTCGGCGCTGGTGGATTCGACTTACCCGGTCCGTCAAGCCGCAACCGGAGGATTCGCTGGCTCGGGCAAGCGCGCGGAGACCGCTCCGTCGAGTGTCCAGAGTCGTCCCTTTTTGCTTCAAGGCGGTGCTCAGGGCGGGCTCGAACAAATCTCCGACAAGATTTCGAAGGAGATGACGATTGACGATATCCGCGAGATGCTGAACAAACCGCGCTGATTTTTTTA
Source organism: Terrimicrobiaceae bacterium (assembly GCA_049429585.1). Classification (GTDB taxonomy): domain Bacteria; phylum Verrucomicrobiota; class Verrucomicrobiia; order Chthoniobacterales; family Terrimicrobiaceae; genus UBA967. Next base: position 2,931 of record JBMTBF010000027.1, read on the forward strand.
TGTCCGACATTCCATTTCTCCTTCGGGGTTGCGCCAAGATCATCAGCGAGCAGGAACTCGCCGAAAAGCTGAAGCTCGGCCGTCCGCTCCGCGTCAAACTCGGTGTCGATCCCACCGCTCCGGACATCCACCTCGGCCACAGCATCGCGCTCTCGAAACTGCGCGACTTCCAAGACCAGGGGCACGACGCGATTCTGATCATCGGGGATTTTACCGCGATGATCGGCGACCCCACTGGCCGATCGGTCACGCGTCCGCAGCTCACGCACGCCGAGGTTTTGGCGAACGCGAAAAGCTTCCAGGAGCAGGCTTTCAAAATCCTCGACCGCGAGCGCGCGACAATTGTTTTCAATGGCGAGTGGTTCAAAGGCATGACCTTCGAGGAGGTCATCAAGCTCAACAGCCGCGTGACGCTCCAGCAAATGCTCGTGCGCGAGGATTTCCGGGACCGGCTCGACAAGGGCCAACCGATCCGCGCCCATGAAATCCAATACCCGATCATGCAGGGGTGGGATTCCGTGATGATCAAGGCCGATGTGGAACTCGGCGGCACGGATCAGTTGTTCAACATCATGGTCGGGCGCGATCTCCAGCACGAGGAGGGCATGCCGCGCCAGGTCGCGATGACGATGCCGATCCTCGAGGGTCTCGACGGACACCAGAAAATGAGCAAGAGCCTCGGAAACTATGTCGCGCTCACCGACCCGCCGGCATCAATGTTCGGAAAACTGATGAGCATCAGCGACGAGTTGATGGTCCGCTACTACGATATTTTGCTCCACGAAATGCTGCCTGCCGGGATGCATCCGATGGAGGCGAAAAAAAGCCTCGCTCGCCGCATCACGGCGCGTTTTCACAGCGAGGAACTCGCCGGCCAGGCGCTGGAGGATTTCAATACGCGTTTCAGCGCGCGGGATCTTGCGCACGCGGACTTGCCGGTTTTCACGCCCGGGGCCTCGCGGGATATCCTCAGCGTCGTCGTCGAGGCGTTCGCCGTTTGCTTTCAAACCACCCGGTCACGCTCGGACGCCCGCCGATTGGTCGAAGGGGGAAGTGTGCAGTGGAATGGAGCCAAATTCTCGGATTCCAAGGCCCAAGTCCCCGACGAAACCGGAGTTCTGAAACTCGATAAAACCCGCGCGGTTCGGATCAACGCCTGATCCTCTCATGCGTCCGGTTTTTTACCAGCGAAGATGGGAGCCGAATCTCGGCCTATCCCGTCACACGATCTACCGGATTTTGTTTTGGCTCTTGATCGGTTTCGTCGCCTACAAGGGCTTTCTTTTCGGAAAGGGCATCATCGATTCCCTGCGGGCGACCCGACTTGCGGACCAGGCCGAAATCCAAGTCGCCGCCGGCGCCACGGCCAAGGCCAGGGACACACTCAAAGAAGCCCTCTCGCTGGACGAATCCAACCCCCGGGCGGCGCGCTTGATGGCCCGTTTGCTCGATGCCGAGGAAAATCCTGTGGCGGTCGAATACCATGGACTGGTTGCGGAATCCGGTGAGGCGACGGTGGAGGATTTCCGCCTAGCGGCACTCTCGGCTGCGAAGCACGGGCAGACCGACCAGGCTGCTGCCGCCGCTGCCAAAAACCGGGAGATGGGAGGAGATCCCGCTTTTCCCGAGTTGATCCAAGCTCAAATCCTCGCCCTTAATGGCGATAGTGCAGGCCGCGAAAAAGCGCTTCGGGCCGCTGTCGAGGCGAACGAATCCAGCGAGAGCCTCACCGCGTTGGCAGATTTTCTGATGGCCGACAGCGAGTTGTATGATTTGAACGGCGCCGAGGCCATCCAACTCCTGCGCCGCGCGGGGGAAATCGACAAGGGGCCCCCAGGTCTCCAGTCGCTCCGGAAAGCCTTGCTCGCTCAGAACCTTCCGGCGTCGGACCGCGCTGCGTTTCTAGCGCTCTACCGGGCCCATCCCGCCGCCGACACCTTGTCCCGCCTCGACGCGTCAGGAATCGAGATGGCAGCAAATCCCGCGTCGCGCGCCTCGGTGGTTCGGGAGGCTTTGGAGTCGTTCCGCAAACTTCCGCTCGCGGAGCGCTTGAAGGCTGCGAGGTGGTTTCTGGATATCGGTGAGCCCGGTGCCGTCATCGAAATCCTCCCGATCCAACAAGCTTCGAGTGGACCGGGCGGTCTCCGGTTGTGGGTGGATGCGGCCACCGCGCTTGGTGATTGGAGTGCGGTTGAGGTGGCGCTTGGCAAGCCGACTCCCTCCCTCGATGAATCAGTCCGCCTTCCGCTGCTGGCCCGCGCGATCAAGCAACAAGGCCGCGTGACCGAGGCGGACGCGGTCTACGCCGAGGCTTTGCGCTCCACCGAGTCGAATCCTCAAAATCGCGCTGAGGTTCTCGCCAGTCTTCTCGGAGCAGGAGAGTGGGAGCTTTTTCAAAAAAACCTCACCCCGGTCGTCAACAATCCCCTGATCGCCTCGGCGGCCCTTCGATCTTTGGTTCCCGTGGCTCGTGACCATCGGAGCTCCGCCCGGCTGCTTGGTTTTTACGAACAGGCGCTCAGAAGTCCGGTTCTTGCCAAGGACCCCTATCTCCTTGATCGCTTTCAATTCTGCCGCCACATCCTCGGAATCCCGGTTCCGATCGAGGAGGTCGAGGCGCGAATGGCGCAGGCTGGCGAAAATCCGAACTACCTCGCCACCGCCGCGCTGGGGCACTTGAAAAACGGACGCAAGGCCAGGGCCATGCACATTCTCGAAGGCGGTGAAAAGCCGTTGGACATCTCGAAGATGACCCCATCCCGCCAAGCCGCCGCTGCGGCGGTCTACGCCGCGAACGACCGAGTCGCCGAGGCGCAAAAAATCGCCGCCCGGATTCCCCGGCAAAAGCTCACTATGGAGGAAGTTGAGTTTCTCGATCTGGCCCTCGCTCGGGGCGGCATGATCCATTAACCGCAGACAACCCGATTTTTCTATGATTCCAAACCCGATCTTCGCATTCGTGATGGCTGGAGGCAGTGGCGAGAGGTTCTGGCCGATGAGCCGCCGGAGCACGCCCAAGCACCTTCTCAAGCTCCTCGGCGACCAAACCCTCCTCGAAACCACCGTGCGGCGCATGGAGGGCTTGGTTCCCCCAGAAAACACATTCGTCCTCACCAATCAGGCGCAGATCGAGGCCACCCGCGCTGCCCTCCCATTTCTGCCCCCGCAAAACATCATCGCCGAACCCGCGAAACGTGACACTGCTCCCGCCTGTGCATTGGCCACGGCCATCGCCCGGACTCTGCATCCGGAGGCGGTGTGTGTGGTTCTTCCTGCGGACGCGATGATTCACGATGTGGCGAAATTTCGTGAGCGATTGGCCGATGCGATTGAGGCCTCCTCCGGCGGCGCGATCGTCACGCTGGGCATCCCCCCGACATTTCCCGCAACGGGATACGGTTATCTCGAAACGGGTGAGGCTATCGGAGGACGCGTTCTCGCCCTCAAGCGCTTCGTCGAAAAGCCCGATCTGGAAAAAGCCACCGCGTATTTGCAGGAGGAAACCTATTTTTGGAACGCAGGGATTTTCATCTGGAAGGCATCGACCTTCATCGACGAGGCGCGCCGCCAAGTCCCCGCGCTTGCCGATTTCATCGAGGCGCTCGACGATATTTCCGGGTTGCCGAATCTTCTCGCAGAGCGTTTCTCCATGCTGCCGAAAATCTCGGTTGATTACGCGATCATGGAGAATGCCCGCCGCATTGCCATGGTGATTGCAGATTTCGATTGGGACGATGTCGGAGCCTGGACCGCCCTGCCCTCGCATATCCCGGCTGACGCCGACGGCAACTCGATGCGCGGACCGGTCGTCCAGCACGCTTCTCGGGACAATATCACCATCTCCAACGGGCGCATGATTGCGCTTTGCGGGGTCCAAAACCTCGTGGTGGTGGAAACGCCCGACGCGATTTTGGTTTGCGGGCGGGACAGCGTTCAGCAGGTCAAGGAACTCCAACCGCTCCTGCCAGACGATTTGAAGTAAGCGCCTCAGGCAGCGGCCGGCTCGAGGTGGATCACGGCGTCAAGGATGCGGGGGTTTTTTGCGAGGAGGTGGTCTTTCACGGCATGGCCGATCTCATGGCCCTCGCGCACCGTGGTTTCCCCTTGGACGAGGACATGGAGTTCCACAAAAAGTCCGATCCCGCTTTTACGGAGACGGCATTTTTCGATATCCACCACGCCCGGAACCTCACGTGCGAGGGTGCGGATTTCTGCGATGAGATTTTCGGGAAGGTTTCCGTCGAGAACATCGTGGAGGGCGCGTTGGGCGATCAGGGTGCCATTGATGACGATAATCCCACAGGCGAGAAGGGCTGCATAGTCATCAGCCGCCTCCCAACCCGGCCCACCGATTAGTGCGATGGCGATGCCGATGCCTGCAGCTCCAGATGTGATCGCATCGGAGAGGTGGTGCCAGGCATCGCCCTCCAGTGCGCGGCTGTCGATGCCTTGGCCAAGATCGTTGATTTTTCGAGAGAGAATCCATTTCACCGCAACTACCACCAGAAGGACCGGAAGCGTGAACCACTCGGGGGCGTGGTGCGGGGTTTGTATTTCCAGAATCGAGTGCCAGGCGATGACACCGGCGGCAACGAGAAGGGCCGCGCCAGCGAAGAGGCCGGCAAGGGATTCGATCCGGCCATGGCCGTAGGGGTGGTTTTCATCGGGCGGGCGGAGCGAGAGTTGGAAGCCCAGCCAGGTGACGAGTGAGGTGAAAATGTCGGCCGCTGATTCGATCCCGTCCGCCACGAGAGCGTAGGAATTGCCCACAAGGCCGACGGAAATTTTCACGGCCATAAGCACGAGGTTGACGCATACGGTCAACAAGCCGAGGGCTACGGTTTTTCCCGTGTCGATCATGGAGCCGGTGGATTTGAGGTATCCATTTTTCGGAGGCTCTCGGGGAGGGCGATCAGCTCGATGCCGGAGCCGGTGGGCTTCCATGCGATTCGGCCGTCCTCAAGAATGCGCAGGATGATACCCGATGTGCTGCCGCGGAGTGTTTGGACATGGTCGCCGGGTGCGAACGCGGCGGATTCACACAGGGAGTCGATGGCCGTGATCATGGAATCACGGTCGAGGACGCCAGCAATGTAGTGTGCTACAGCGGAGGCGAGTTCGCGTTTGCGAGTCGGTGGAAGATCGCTGAAAACTGCGAGGCTCAACTCCCGGCCTATGAATGAGAATGTATTCCCATTCAGAAATAAAAAAGGAGCGCCTCGGTGTAATTCTCTCAAGAGGTCGTAAACCTCCAGAAGTGTCAGTTCACCCTGCCGGTTTTCTTCCCAGCGGTTAGCGCACGCCGCTCCAGTTTCCGAGTTAACTCCATGCTGTGCTCCACCTCTTTTGCACGCTCGTTGGTTGATGCCGGTGACAGACTGCCAGTTCCAGTTTTTGAGAAAAGCGGCTCGGGTTTGAAGCGGTGAACACTCTTCTCCGCCTGTTCGGCGATGTCCTCGGGAGTCAACTGCTCCAGAAGGTCCAGGCGGAGTTTCATTCATTGGAAGCTAGCTGCTGGGCGCGGGCATTTCAAGGGTGGGTCATTTTTTTGGCCACGACCCATTGGTCGAATTGCTCGGCGGTGAGATAGCCGAGGGCGAGTGCGGCTTCCTTGAGGCTGGTGCTTTCCTTGTGGGCCTTCTTGGCGATTTGAGCTGCTTTGTCGTAGCCGATGTGGGGATTTAGCGCGGTGACGAGCATGAGGGAGTTTTTCACATAGCCCTCGATGACGGGGAGGTTCGGCTCGATGCCGATGGCGCAGTGGTCATTGAAGGAATGGCAACCCTCGGCGAGCAGGCGGACGGAGTGAAGGAAGTTATGGACGATGACGGGCTTGAAAACATTCAACTCGAAGTTGCCCTGCGAGGCCGCGATGCCGATGGCGGTGTCGTTGCCCATGACCTGGATGGCGATCATCGTGAGCGCCTCGGACTGGGTGGGGTTCACCTTGCCGGGCATGATCGAGGAGCCGGGCTCGTTCTCTGGAATGATGAGTTCTCCCAGGCCGCAACGGGGGCCGCTCGCGAGCCAGCGGATGTCGTTCGCGATTTTCATAAGTGCGCAGGCGAGGGATTTCACCGCGCCGCTGGCAATGACGAATTCGTTGTGGCCTGAGAGGGCGGCGAATTTGTTCGGCGCGGATTGGAAGGGGAGTCCAGTGAGCTTGGCAATGTGCGCGGCGGCCCGGTCGCCGAATTCGGGGTGGGCGTTCAGGCCGGTGCCGACGGCGGTGCCGCCGATGGCGAGCTGGTAGAGTCCTGTGAGGGAAAACTCGATGTCGCGCAGACCTTGGTCGAGGAGGGTGACATAGCCCGAAAACTCCTGCCCGAGCGTTAGTGGGGTGGCGTCCTGAAGGTGGGTGCGACCAATTTTGACGATGTCGGCAAAAGACTTGGCCTTGGCATCAAGGGTGTCGCGGAGGGTTTTAACAGCGGGGATTAGGGCCTCGATGACGACGGTGGCCGAGGCGATGGACATCGCGGTCGGGAAAGTGTCGTTCGACGACTGCGACATGTTCACATGATCGTTAGGATGGATCGGGGCCTTGGAACCCATCTCGCCGCCAGCGAGTTCAATCGCCCGGTTCGAAATGACCTCGTTGGCGTTCATGTTGCTCTGCGTTCCGGAGCCGGTCTGCCAGATGCGGAGCGGGAAGTGGGAGTCGAGTTTTCCGGCGATGACCTCGTCGGCGGCATTCACAATCAAGTCGCGCTTGTCAGCGGGGAGCTTGCCGAGGTCGGCGTTGGCCATGGCGCAGGCTTTTTTGAGGATGCCGAGAGCCTTGACCATCTCGGGCGGCAGGATGTCCTCGCCGATGTCGAAGTGAATGAGCGAGCGGGCGGTTTGGGCGCCCCAGTAGACATTGTGGGGAACAGAAATCTGGCCCATCGAGTCGGACTCGAGGCGGTGCGTGGCGGGGTCGTGAGGTTGGGTGGTAGTCATGGGAAAGTTTTCGGAATTAATTTTAAGTGGCTTTGCGCGGTGTGGGTGTCGATGAGATTGCGTAAGAGGCATTCTGCATCCTCTGTGCTCTCTGTGTCTTCGGTGGTTAAATTTCTGAGATTCGGATTACAGGTGCCTGACGAGGTCGGATTTTTCGAAGCGGACTTTCGGGAGAGTGGCGTATTTGTCTTCGGTGGCGCGGTAGCCGGCGGCGCAGGCGACGACGGTGTTGAAGCCCTGGGCTGGGAGGTCGAGGATCGCGTCATATTCGAGGGGATCGATGCCTTCGAGCGGGCAAGTGTCGATGCCGACCAGCGCGGCTGAGGTCATGAAATTCCCGAGGGCGATATAGACTTGGCGGGAGGCCCATTCGCGGACCCAGGCGGAGCGTGGACCGGCGATCACATCGGCCATCATCATGTCGCGGTAAAAACCGAGCGATTCCAGCGTGACCCCACGAACCTCGGCGATGCGGGTTAGGTATTTTTCCATGTAGGGGACATCAACTTTTTCGGGGATCGCGAAGACGACGAGGTGTGAGGCGTCGGTGATCTGGGATTGGTTCCATGAGTGCGGGCGGAGCTTGGCGCGGAGGTCGGGGTTCTCGACAACGAAGAACTGCCAGGGTTGAAGGCCGTAGGAGGATGGGGAGAGAATCAGGGTCTCCTCGAGAGCCGCCCAGGTGGAGGTCGGGATTTTTTTTGATGCGTCAAATTGCTTGGTGGCGTAGCGCCAGTTTTGAGCAGCGAGGAGTTGGTCTGTGGAAATCGGATTCATGAGCCGACGATGGGACAACTCGCAGGGAGTGGCATCAAGACTTTTCGGGTGGTTTGCTGGAGCGGGTGAAGCCTCTATTTCTAACTGTGGCGGGGATGACCAAAGTCCGCCGAACCATTCATGATCAACAATCACTGTGAGTCTGAATTTCATCACCTGCCGCGACGGGTTCACGCTTGAGGACCTCGTGAGCCATGATCAAAAGCACAACGAGGCGAATGGGGGGCTCGACGGCTCCGATGCGAACGCTAGCTGGAATTTTGGCATCGAGGGGCCGATCGACGACCTGAGGGTAAATGCCTGCTTGCAGTCCGGGTATGGGGCAATGCCCCAGACGATCCACGAGCACATGCGCATCTATCCGTTGCAGCTGCGCTGCATGGCTGTGTTTGAGGCGCATGTGGCTCCGCTACTTTGAGGGGGGCAATACTGCTGAAGAATGGTTCGGCCCGAATTCATAGATATCGAAACGCGTTCCGCTACGGGTAGCGCCGTTTTTGTTTTCAGACCGGATCGAGGATCTGAATTTCCTCCAGCTCAGACTGGCGAGAGATGGCGGGATTTTTTGAAAACTCGAGCAGTTCGATACGGCCGTCGTAGTGCTCAACCATGGCGGTGAGGCTTTCGACCCAGTCGCCGCAGTTGTAGTAGGTAGTGCCTTCGATTTCCCGGATGGCGGCGGTGTGGATGTGGCCGCAAAGGACGGCATCGACGCCGTGGTCGCGGGCGAAGCGGACGATGGATTCCTCGAATTTTCCGATGAAGCTCACGACATTTTTGACCTCGGCTTTCACATAGGCGCTGAGCGACCAATGGCCGAGGCCGAGGAGGCGTCGCAGGAAGTTCACGAGGCCGTTGCAGCGCATGAGCAGGACATAGCCGATGTCACCCACATGGGCGAGCCAGCCGAGGTTTTGGACGACGGTGTCGAGCTCATGGCCATGGATGACGAGGATTTTTCGGCCGTCGGCGGTCGTGTGGATCGCATTCTTGCGAATCTCAACGCTGGCGTAGTGGCCGTGGAAGGAGGAGAGGAATTCGTCGTGGTTGCCGGGGATGTAAATGATCTCCGTGCCTTTGCGGCCCTTGCGGAGGAGTTTTTGGATCACATCGTTGTGGTCCTGGGGCCAGTAGATCCCGCGCCGGAGGGCCCAGATGTCGATGAGGTCTCCGACGAGGTAGAGAGTTTCGAATTCCGTATCCCGGAGAAAGTCGATGAGGGCCGCTGCCTTGCTGCCCTTGGTTCCCAAATGCACATCCGAAATCCAGCCGGTGCGGTAGTGTTTCATCGGCGTCGAATCCGATCCGATGGCGAAACCCCTCACAATCCATGCTGTGTGACAAGGTTGTCACATGGTGGGGCAGTGGCTCAGGAGGGTGAGTGGGTGTGGCGGATGTCCTTCACCTCGACCGCGTAGATGGTGTCCTCGGCGATGCTTTTGGCCTGGTCGCCGATCCGCTCGAGACAGCGGGCGATGAAGATGAGTTCGAGATAGCCGCGGATGTCCTCGGGGTTTTTCTGCATGAGATCGGCGAGGGCCTCGGCGAAGGCTCGGTTTTGGTTGTCGAGGTCCTTGTCGCGGAGTTTGAGGGTACGGGCCAGTTCGATATTGCCGTCGGCGTAGGCTTTGACGGCATCATTGAAAAGCGTGGTCGCCATGTCGAAAAGCGGTTCGATGCGGGCGAGTTCGGGGAGGGCGGACTGGGAGATGAGCTTGCGGGCTCGGCGGGCGATGCCCACGGCCTGATCGGCTCCGCGTTCGAGGTTCACACTGGTCTTCATCGCGGCGATGACATTGCGCAGATCGGAGGCGAAGGGGTGGAAGCGCAACATGATGTCCATCCCGGCCTTGTCGACCTGGATTTCGAGGGCATCGAGTTCCTCGTCATCGGCGATGACGGTGTTGCACCAATCCTCGTCGCGTTCGAAGAGTCCCTTGCGGGCATTGTCGATGCTTCGGGTGGCGAGGCTGGCCATCATGAGGACATCCTTGCG
>JBMTBF010000028.1:0-12629 GCA_049429585.1 Terrimicrobiaceae bacterium
GGGCGATGCCGTCGCCGATTTCGCGGACGGTTCCGACATTGGTCTGGCGTGCGGCCGAGGATTTGACGGCGCTGATTTTCTCTTCGAGTTCGAGGACGATGTTGCTCATGGTATTTTAAAAAACGGGATTCAGGATTGTTTGAGAGATTCGAGGCGGGACTGGATGCTGCCGTCCCAGACATTGCTGCCGAGGCGAACGCGGAGGCCGCCGATGAGTTCGGGATTGTGGTGGAACTCGGCGGTGATTTCGCCGAAGCGGGCGACGAGGCTGGCGGTGATCTCGGCCTGGATGGCCTCGGCGAGAGGAGTGGCGCTTTCGATCACGGCATGGTGGCGCGCAGCCTCAAGCCTGGCGAGCCGGGTGAGGAACTTCAGCATCTGCACATAGGAACGGGGCTTGCGCTCGGTGATTTCCGTGGCGATGCGGCGAAGGCGGTCGGCGTCGAGACGGCCATCGACCATCGCGAGTTCGAAGAGTTCCTTGGTTTGGCGGCGGGCTTCCCGGCTGAGTTTCATTTTGGGATCAGGCGGCGAGTTGCTTGGTGGTTTCGGAAGCAAGGCGTTGCTGGTCGGATTCGGTGAGAATCTTTCCGGCGACCGCTGCGGTGGTGTCCACCACGAGGTTGACCATTTCCTTCTTCACCTCGGCAACCATGCGGGCGCGCTCGAGGGCGACATTCTCATTGGCTTTCTCGATGATGCCTTCGGCGTCCTTGATCGCCTGCTGGATGTGCTTTTGGGCGGTGGCGTCGCTCGAGGCGCGGCCTTCCTCGATGATGCGCTGGGCGTCGGAGTTCGCCTTGCGGAGGATTTCCTGGCAGCGGAGCTCGGACTCGGCGAGTTGCTTTTTGATTTTCTCGGCATTCGCCTGGCCTTCCTCAATGGTTTTACGGCGCTCCTCGAAAATGGCGATGATCGGTCCGAAGGCGAATTTCTTCAGGATCACATAAACGGTGAGGAAGAGGATGACTTGGGCCAGAAATTTCGGCCAAGTAACGCCGAACTGGGAAAAAAGTTGGGTGACGGTGTCCATGAAAATCTTTTGGGTTTGGCTGTGGAAAACCGGGGGGACCGGGACCGGCGGGTTGACCGCGCGGTCCCGGAGTTGGATTTTAGCGACCTCCGAAGGCGAGGATGAGAGCGTAAATCGCGATAGCTTCGGAAAGCGCCATTCCGATGATGCTCAGGGTGAGCACCTTGCCGGAGGCTCCCGGATTGCGGCCGACGGCCTCGACGGCCTTCGCTCCGATCATTCCGATTCCGAGGGCGGCACCGGCGCCGGCAATGGCGAGGGTGAAGCTGCCCGTGATTCCGCCGGCGGTCGCCGCGGCTTCTGCGATGAGTTGTGGTATCATTTTATTATGTGTGTTGTTTTTCCCGCCCCCGCCCGCAGTCATGCCACGGTCCCGGATGCGAAAGTGTTTTTAGTGCTCCTCCTCGTCGTGCGAGGTGGAGAGTTGGATATAGACGGCGCAAAGGAGCATGAAGACGGCTGCTTGGAGCAAGCCGACCAAAAGCTCGAGGCCGTAGAAAGGAACCGGAACGATGATCGACATCGGGTAGGCCGCCCACTCGGGCAGGCCGAGGCTTTTGCCTAGCGTGATCATGGTGGTCAGGAGATTTTCGCCGGCGAAGACATTGCCGAAGAGACGGAGCGAGAGGGACACCGGGCGGAAGGCGATCGAGACAACTTCGATCACTCCAACGAAAAGAAACACCGGAATCAGAACGACCGCCATGATGCCGGTGAGACCGCCTTTCACGCCGAAAAGGTGGTTCAAGAAATTCTTCACGCCCACCTCGCTGAGGGACCAGTAGAGCCAGAAAACCATGAACACGGCCGCCATCGCGAGGGTCATGTTGAGGTCCGCCGTCGTGGGGCGGAGGATCGGCGTGGTTACCTCAAAGCCTTGTGCCGACTCGTGACCCCAACCGATCGAGCCCACTCCTGGAAGAAGGGCGAACCAGTTCGAGACGATGATGAAAATGAAGAGCGTCGCCAAAAGGGAAAATACCCGAGCGACCATGTGATGGCCGACGATCCCCTCGATGGTGTCGTAGAGCCCCTGCACGACAGCCTCGAAAAAATTCTGCGCCGGACCGGGAACCACGGACATCTGGCGGGTGGCTTTACGGGCAAACCAAATGATGAGAAGGGAGACGATCGCGCTCACGAAAATCGAGTTCGAGAGCCATTCGATAAAGACACCGCCCCCGTCGCCTTTCGGAAAAATCGTCGGCGCATCCAAGGTCAGAACTGCTGCAAAAAGTGTGGTCAAAGGCATGTCGTAATGTCGGTATCCCGGTTATCGGCCCGTAGGGGGGCTTCCAGAGCTGGCATAGGGGGCGCCAACGCGGAACGGTTCCAAATGCGGAGCCGTGGTTTTTATCAGAGAGCATTCTTTAGGCAACCCCAAAGCTCGATTTTCCTTCCAAGATCAAACGGCCCGCGGCGGCGAGGGCGGCTCGGAGCCGAAGGAATGGTTGGGATTTTTTTCTTCCAGGTAGCCAATCGTCCAGGAACTCGGCAGCAGGACGACCCAAAAGCCGGAGGCGTCCTTCGCCATCGCACAACCGCTCGGCAGGAGCAGTTCGGGCCGTTCGAACAGCGGCTTGCCGTCGATCATCGGCCAGCGGGCGAACTGCCACGGGGCGGATTCGACCCGGCAATCGGCGCTGTATTCGGTCTCGAGCCGGTATTGCATGACCTCGAATTGCAGTGGGCCGACTGCGCCGAGGAGTGGAACGCGTTGGACGGAATCGGGAAGTTCGAACTGCTGGGCGACGCCTTCCTTGAGGAGTTGGTCGAGACCTTCTCGAAAGCGTTTGAATTTCGCAGTGCTCGAATTCCGAAGGTAGGCGAAACACTCGGGTGCGAAGCGCGGCGTCTCGTCGTAGCGGATCGCCGGATCCTCGCTCACAGTGTCGCCGATGAGAAAATCGTAATTCCCCACGATGCCCACGACATCGCCCGCCCAGGCCTCGTCGACCGTCTCGCGTTCCTGCGCGAAGAGTCGCTGGGAATTTCCCAGTCTCACCGGTTTGGCAAGGCGGACATGGGTGGCGTTCATGTCGCGTTTGAAGCAACCCGAGACGATGCGAATGAAGGAAACGCGGTCGCGGTGCTTGGGGTTCATGTTCGCCTGGATCTTGAAAACGAAGCCCGAGAATTTATCCGACGATGGTTGGATTTCGTTACCGCCGCTCAGTCGGGGAGCGGGTGGGGGGGCGAGGCGGAGGAAGTTGTCGAGCAGGAGTTGGACGCCGAAATTGTTCGCGGCGCTGCCGAAGAAAACGGGCGTGGCCTTTCCGGCGCGGACGGCGTCGAAATCGAATTCCGCGCCTGCGCCTTCGAGGAGTTCGAGTTCGTCGCGGACCCTTTTGTGGACATCTGGCGCGAGCGCCTGGCTCACGGTGGCGTCATCGATGCCTGCGACAGAAACCGGGGCGCGGTAGGTGCCGCCGGGGGTTCGCTCGAAAAGGTGGACCGCCTTCTGCTCGCGGTCGAAGACGCCGCGAAAATCGGGCCCGTCGCCCAGAGGCCAATTCATGGGGATCGCGTGGATGCCGAGAACGGACTCGAGTTCATCCAAAAGCTCAAGCGCGGGCCGGGCCGGGCGGTCGAGCTTGTTCATGAAAGTGAAGATCGGCACGCCACGCTTGCGGCAAACTTCGAAGAGTTTCCGGGTCTGCGACTCGATGCCCTTGCCGGCATCCACCACCATCACAGCGGCGTCCACGGCGGTGAGAACGCGGTAGGTGTCCTCCGAGAAATCCTTGTGGCCCGGAGTGTCGAGCAGGTTAACCACGCAACCATTGTAGTCGAACTGCAGAACGGTCGAGCTGACGGAAATGCCGCGCTGTTTCTCCAGCTCCATCCAGTCGCTCGTTGTGGCGCGCTGGTTCTTGCGCGAGGTCACACTCCCTGCGAGCTGCACGGCGCCGCCGTAGAGTAGAAATTTCTCGGTGAGGGTGGTCTTTCCGGCGTCTGGATGCGAGATGATGGCGAAGGTCCGGCGCCGCGCGATTTCGCGCTCTGCGGTGCTCATATCTCGAAAGGTTTGGGAAGTTGCGTCAGAATCTTGCAGCCTGTTTTGGTGACGAGAATGACATCCTCATGACGCACGCCGCCGAGGCCGGGAATGTAGATGCCAGGCTCGACAGTGAGGATTTGGCCGGGCTGGAAAACCGCGTCGGAAAATCTCGGCGATTCGTGGACCTCGAGGCCCAACCCGTGGCCCGTGCCGTGGAAAAATCCCTGCCAGCGCCCGTTTTTGATCTCCGTCTCGTAACCTTGGTCGGCGAAGAATTTTTTCACCATGTTGTGGATGATGCGGCCCTCGGTGCCGGGCTTGATCGCGCCGAGCGCAAGTTTTTGGCCTTCCAGGCAGGTGTTCCAAAGGCGGCGTTGTTCATCGCTGGCGCGGCCGCGAAGGACGGTGCGGGTGATGTCGCCGTGGAAGCAGGAGCGGATGTCGCGCGGGAAGATGTCGAGGATGATGAGTTGGTCGGCGAAAAGCTGGCCCGATCCGCGATTGTGCGGATCGCATGCCTGCTGTCCGCCGGCGACAATCGTGTCGCCCCGGGCCTCGCCGCCGGCGCGGACCACGGCGGTTTCCATCTCGATGCGGAGGAGTTCGGAGGTCAGGTGCGTGCCGTTGAAAGAGAGCGCGCCGTCCTTGAGGATCTTCGAGGCGCGAAGGACCTCGATGCCCCGGGTCATTCCGATTTCCGAGATACGGATGGCATTTTCGAGGGAGTGAACCTCGGCACGGGATTTGACTTCACGCTCCGGCACAAACGGGCCGCGAACGGGCTTCACATCGATGCCGGCTTTTTTCAGATCGCGGGCATGACCAAAGGGGAAATCCGCGGGGACCTTGATCTCGTGGATATTTTTCGAGAGGAGCCAGGTCGCAACGACCTTCGCGTAGGACGGGGATTTTCCGGGCGCTTTTTCGGCAAGCTTGGAAAATTCGGAGTAGGACTCGACGGAGTCGACCTTCGCCTCGGTGCGGCCGCGGTCGATTTCGAGGTCGTTCAGCAGGATGTGCTTTTTACCCGCTGTTTCGAGATAGGCGAAGGCGTCGGGAGCGCGGAACCCGCAGAGATAAAGCAGGTCGGCATTGGTCTCCGGACAGGCGATGATGAGTTTGGATCGGGCCATGGTTTTCGGGGAGCGGACTATCTAATGTGCGAGTGCGCCGAGGGCCAGCGGGATTTGATTCAAACCGCCGCGCGGACCGCCTGGATGAAGTCGCGAACCTTGGAGGGATCTTTCCTGCCGGGCGATTCCTCCACGCCGCCGGCGACATCGACAGCAGCGGGTCGGACTGCGCGGATCGACTCGGCGACATTTCCCGGATTCAACCCGCCGGCCAGCACGAAACGGTGTTCGGGATGTTCCGCGACAAACTCGCCGATCAGGTTCCAATCGGCAGTTTTTCCCGTGCCGCCGTAGGCTGCTGGAGACCACGAATCGAGGAGAATATGAGGGGTCGAAAAACGGTTCGCCTCGGCAAGCGATTCGCGGTTGTGGACGCGGATCGCCTTCATCCAATTTGTTACTCCCGACATCGCGCACAGGGTGGGGGACTCGTCGCCGTGAAATTGGATCATCTCGAAGCAACCCGAGCGCCAGAGTGTGTCGAGCAGTTCGGGTTCGGCATTCACGACGACCGCCACACGGTCCACCAAGCCGTTGAGCTTTCGGATCCACTCCAGCGATTCCAGCGGGATGTGACGGGAGGAGCCGGTGAAGAAATTGAAACCAAGGGCGTCCGATCCGGCTTTGATACAATCAAGGGCATCCGCCTCGTTGGTGATTCCACATATTTTGACATGCCCGGTGCCAGGCCCGAAGAGCCTCATTCGATCACGCGGGCGTCCGCTTTTTTCATCGAGGGATGGTGGGTGATCGAGTGGATCCGTCCATCGCTCGAGCGGAAGAAGGAACTCAGAATCCAGCTCACAAAGCTGATTACGATCGACCCGAAAAACGCGCTCCAAAAGCCATCGACCGAGAAGGACGGGATGATTTGGGCGACGAGCATGAGCATCAGGGCGTTCACCACCAAAATGAAAAAGCCCATCGTCACGATGATGAAGGGAATGCTTAGCAGGAGGAGGATCGGTCGCACGAAGGCGTTGATGATGCCGAGAAGAAGCGAGGCCCCGAGGAGGGCGCCGGCGCTGTTGCAATGGATGCCGGGAATGAGCTTCTCGGCGGCGAACACGGCGATGGTCGTTACCAGCCAGCGGATCAGGAAAGCAGTCACGACCAAAAACTAAATCCGGGTGGAAATTTTTGAAGATTTATTTTGCAAAACCCGGCGGGGAGTTTCACTAATCGCAGCACTATGCCAGCCAAGAAAAGCCAAGCAGAGTCGAAGACCAAGGAGGTCAAAACCAAAAAATCAGCCGCCCCGGCGGCCAAGAAAGCCCCCAAAACCTCAACGAAATCTCCTGCCAAGGCCAAGGTTGCTTCCCCCAAGGCTGCCAAACCCGCCGCGCCCGTGCCTGCTCCGGTGATCACCCGGGATCAGATTGCCACCCGCGCCTATTATATCGGCGAGCGCCGACAGAACATGGGTTGGCCTGGCGATCCCTCCTCCGATTGGATCGAGGCCGAGGCCCAGTTGATCGCCGAGGCGAAGCGCAAAAAGTAACACGCCTTCCACCACGAATCCCTTCCCCGCTCGTGTCGATCAACGAACGCCTCGACAAATTCCTCGGACGCCAACCTCAAACTTCGCTCGCCGCCTTTGTCGCCGCGAATGCGACCCTTGTCGGCGATGTGCGATTGGGCCGGAACTCGAGTGTTTTCTACGGGGCTGTCTTGCGGGGCGATATCGAATCGATCCATATCGGGGACGGGACGAATGTGCAGGATGGGGCGGTTGTTCACCTGGCTGACGACCTTCCTGCGGTGATCGGTTCGAATTGCACGATCGGTCATTCCGCAATCATCCACGCCTGCACGATCGGCAATCTGTGCCTCGTCGGCATGGGAGCTGTGGTTCTTGACGGGGCGGAGATCGGTGAGGAATGCCTGATCGGCGCCCGCGCCCTCGTGACTCAGCGCACGAAAATCCCGCCCCGCTCGCTGGTGATCGGTTCGCCTGCGAAGGTTGTTCGCGATCTCACCGCCGAGGAATTGGTTTCGCTTCGCCAAAGCGCGGAAAAATACATCGCCGTCGCGCGAGCCCACGCCTCGTTGCAGTCCACATCCGCGGGGAATTTCTAAGATCCCGTGAATCTTCCCAACCGCCTCACACTCGCGCGGCTCGGCCTGGTATTATTCTTCGTCGTTTGCTTCTCGGTCGACTTCCCGTTTCAGTTCACCGCCGCTTTTGCGATTTTCATAACCGCGACATTCACTGATTGGCTCGATGGCGAGATTGCCCGTCGCCGCCAGTTGATCACCGATTTCGGAAAGTTGATGGATCCCTTGGCTGACAAAATCCTGACGGCTGCCGCGTTCATCTGCCTGGCCTCCTACGGCGCGATTCCGCCGTGGGCTGTTATTCTCATCATCTCGCGGGAGTTTCTCATCACCGGCCTCCGCTCGCTCGCGGCCTCGAAAGGCATCGTCATGGCCGCCGACACGCTGGGGAAACACAAGACCTCGTGGCAAATGGGAACGATTCTTTATTTTCTCCTGCTGCTATCGTGGAGGGAGTTCGGAACCCCCGTGTGGTTTGACGGGGCGTGGTGGGCGGGAACCCATGTCTTTGTGCCGATCATGGTCGCCCTGTCGACCTGGTCGGGTCTGGCCTATCTACGCAGGAACCGCGACCTGATCGACGGGCGTTGAGTTTTTCAAACCGCGAGGCCGAAGCGGTGCCGCACTTCGACATAATCGATTTTCAGCGACTCTCCGATCAGTCGCCCTGAGAGCCGTTCGGCGGCGATCCGGATCATCCGGTCATAGGCGTGGGGTTCGATATTCACGCCATCGTGTTTGATGTCGAAAATCCGAGCGCCGGTTTTGAGGAGTTGCGAGAGGAACAACTCCGCCTCGACTGGATCGTCGGTGTAGTGGGTATCGACGCGTTTGTTGTGTTCCGGGAAGACGGTGTAGCTGATGGCGAATTTGGCAAGCATGGGATGGTTCATATTCTATTGAAGTAAAAACGATTCGCAGTCCGGTGTCCTTGGGGTGATCACCCCGTGGCGGCGGGTGGGTGGTTTTCGGAGTCTAGCGGCGCTCAACCATCCAACACATGAAACCAAACAAGAAAAGCCTTGGACTCGAATCCAAGCCCCGCATTCACATTTCCCGCGAGGACCGCGCCCGGACCAATGCCGGGAAAACCGTCAACAGCAAGGTCCGCAGCGAGGGACGCACCCTTGCGGAAATGGAACGAAACGCTCTGGCGTGCCGCATCCAAAAAGCCGCCGAAACGAAGGAAATATCCCCTTAAAAAGCCCGGTTACCCCCCCCCTTATTTGTAAGTTTTTAACTTACAATGCAAAGCGTAACACAAATGATTTTCAATCCAACCCATAACCACCAATAACCACCAATGACCAAAGTCAAACTCTCCAAACGGCCAACAGGAAAAACCATTTCGTCCCAGACGGCAAAACCGCTCGCCAATCGGTCCACAACTCCTGCGCCTTCAAAAAAAATCGCCTCGAAGCCCCTCTCCATCGGCATCGCGGACGACCACACTTTCATCCGCGAGGCACTGCGAAACATGCTCGATGCCGAGGAATCGATCCGTGTGGTGGGCGAGGCGGACAACGGCCGCAAGGCCGTGGAAATCGCCGTTGCCGAACGCCCCGATGTGATGTTGATGGATATCGGAATGCCACGGATGAACGGGCTCGAGGCGGCCCGGCAAATCCGGCAGACCGCTCCCGGAGTCCGCGTCGTGCTTCTGAGCGCCTTCGGGAACGACAATTTTATCAACCAAACGATGGAGGGGGATTTTGACGCCTATTTGTTGAAGGACTCGCCATCCAACCTCGTCATGCACGCGATTCATGAGGTGGTTGGGGGGCGCAAGTTTTTCAGCCCGGCGATCTCTCACCGGATGCGTAAAATCGGCACCGAGGCGCCGAACCGCAATGGCTCGCGACCTGCCGTGAAGCTCACCAGTCGAGAGGTCGAGGTGCTCCAACTCATCGCCGAGGGTTTTGCGAACAAGCAGATCGCCGGGGATTTGGAGATCAGCATCAAGACGGTGGAAAAGCACCGCCAGAACCTGATGGACAAACTCCACATCCACGATACCGCCAGCCTCACCCGCTACGCGATCTCCTCCGGGGTGATCGACAATACGGTGCAGACGCTGCTTCCGCTTTAGCCCGAGTGATCATGTCGGGCGATGTCCCCATCGCACCCGGTTTCCCTCCGCTCCAAATTGCGGGCGGAGGGAAAAATCATGAACACACAAACACCAATTCGAAGACGATGGTCGCCGACCATTTGGATACAATGTGGTTGCCTGGCCGCATTGGTCCTCGCTGCAATCCTGCTGGTCACACCGCCTGCGGGGGGGCTCGACACCGTTCCGAGCGGGCCTTCGGTTCTCGTTCTCTATGACAACGAGGGCCAATACGGCTGGCTTGGAGACATCTACTCGGCGAAGCTCGAGAACCTGCTCGGACATTTCGAAGCGAGGGTCGTGCGAAAGCCTTTCTCGCAATATCTCGCGGGAGACTTGCAGGGGCACGATGCGACCTTTTACCTCGCATCCGTCTGGAACGAATCGCCGCTGCCCGGGGTTTTCCAGACGGATCTGGAGTCAAACACCCAGCCACTCGTATGGCTCGGCGTGAATCTCTGGCGCTACGCCTGGAACCTCACCGACTACTCCTATAGTCCGGCATTCGAGGCCCGCTACGGATTCCGGCTCGTTTCCTACTCGGGAGCCAAGCATCCGACCGTGCTCTACAAGGAGACCGAACTGCAAAAAGAGCAGTTCGACCTCGGCCTGACACGCCTCGAAATCCTCGATTCCGCCAAGGCAAAGGTGCACGCCACCGCTCTCGATGAGCAGGGCAAGGCCTGGCCGTATGTTGTTCAAAGCGGAAATTTCTGGATCGTGGCCGACATGCCAATGATCTCGACCAGCTTCGAAAACCGCTCGCTGGTCTTTCAGGATCTGCTCCACGACATGCTCGGGATTTTCCACGAAGAGAAACACCGGGCGTTTTTCCGCATCGAGGATGTCGCGGCGGTTTGCGACCTGCCGACGATCAAGGCGCTTGGCGACACGCTCGACTCGCTCGATGTGCCATTCACCATCAGCTTGATTCCGGAATACCGCGACTGGTCGGGCGTCTACAACGACGGCGTGGCCGAGACGGCGAGGGTTACTAAAAACAGCCCCGTCACCGCCGAGATCAAGCGCTGGTTGACCTTCGGAGGACAGGTTCTTCAGCACGGAACGACGCACCAGATCGATGGGTTGATAAACCCCTACTCGGGCGTCAGCGGCGATGACTACGAGTTCTATCGGGTGACGGCTGACGAGTTTGGCTTTCTCACGCTGGTCGGGCCCTTGCCGGATAACACTGTCGCGAATGCGAAACGGCGGGTGAACCGCGGGAAAAACATCCTGCTCAACGCGGGGTTCACGCCGGTGGGTTGGCTCACGCCGCACTACCTCTCGACTCCCGAGGGCTACAAGGCGTTTGCCAGCATCTACCCGTTCGCCTGCGACAGAAATATCCTGTTTTTCAAGGATTCGCAGGGCGTCACGCAAGCGAGCGAGTTGAACTCGCCATATATCTACCGCGATACCTACGGCTTGAAGCGCATGCCGGAGACGATCGGATATATCGACCCTTGGGGTTGGTATGACATCCAACCGCCCAGCATGCCGAACGACCTGCTCCAACGCGCGAAGGCGCTCAAGGTTGTGCGCGACGGATGGGCTGGTTTTTATTTCCACTGGTATATCGATCCGCAACTGCTGCGCGAAACGGTGGAAGGTCTGAAAGCCCTGGGTTTCGAATTCACCCCCCTCGATGGAACACTCAACTGATCATGTGCGGCATCGTTGGGTATGTCGGGGGATCCGACGCCGTGCCTTTCCTTTTGGAGGGGCTCGGCCGTCTGGAATACCGGGGTTACGATTCGGCCGGCGCCGCCGTGTTGAGTCGTGGAAAAATCGAAATCCGCAAGGCCGTCGGGCATGTTGCGTCGCTCGTTGAGGAAATTAAAAACCATCCGCTCTCGGGGTCGAGCGGCATCAGTCACACACGATGGGCCACGCACGGCGGGGTGACGCTGGAAAACGCCCACCCTCACTGCGACGCTTCCGGCAAGCTGGCGCTGGTTCACAACGGGGTCGTGGAAAACCACAAGAACCTCCGCGCCGAACTCGAGTCGCGCGGCCATGTCTTCGCGTCACAGACCGACACCGAGGTGATCTCGAGGTTGATCGGCGAGGCGTTCGACGGTCATGTCGACAAGTCCCGCGATTCCATGATCGAAGCTGTCCGGGAGGCTCTCCGGGAGGTGAGGGGAACCTATGCGATCGGACTCGTTCACGAGGATTTGGGGGATTTTCTCGTTGCCGCCAGGCGGGGGAGTCCCCTGGCCCTTGGGCTTGGCGATAGCGGGCAATTCCTCGCCAGCGATCCGGCGGCCATCGCCGGCTGGGCCGAGGATTTCGTTTATTTGAATGATGGCGAGGTCGCGTGGCTTGATGGGGCGAACTACGAAGTTTCGACGATCGACGGAAGCGCCTCCGCGCCGGTGGTCGTTCAATCGATGGACATCACGGCCGAGGCCGGAAGCAAGGGCGAGTTCGAGCATTTCATGCAAAAGGAAATCCACGAGCAGCCCGAGACTTTGCGCGAGGCGATGCGGGGTAGGTTGATCGCCGACGAGGCCACGGCGCGCTTCAAGGGAATCGAGCGGTCTCCTGAGGAATTGCGCTCGTGGGAGAGCCTGATCCTCACCGGATGCGGCACCTCGTTCAATGCAGCGCTGGCCGGGGAATACATCATCGAATCGCTCTCCCGCGTGCCGGTGGAGTGCGAAATCGCCAGTGAGTTCCGCTACCGGAATTCCCCGCTGGATACCGGCACGGCGGTTTTCGCCTTGAGCCAAAGCGGTGAGACGGCCGACACGCTCGCGGCGTTGCGGGAATGCCGGAGGCGGGGCACGCCGTCATTCGGCATTTGCAACAATGCCTTCAGCACGATCAGCCGCGAAAGCGATGGCGGAATCGATCTGCGCGCCGGGCAGGAAGTTGGAGTCGCTGCCACGAAATCCTTCACCTCGCAGGTGCTCGTGCTTGCCATGCTCGGCATGATGCTCGGGCGACTGCGGGACATGCGGCAGGCGGATGGTGCCCAAATCCTCGAAGCGCTGGAAAAACTCCCCGACCTCGTCGCCATGACGCTGGAGTTGGTGGATGTCGACATCCGCCGCATCGCCAAAAAATACGTCGCCGCGAAGAGCTTCCTCTTTCTCGGTCGGCAGGCGAATTTTCCTGTCGCACTGGAAGGGGCTCTCAAGCTGAAAGAGATCAGCTATATCTCCGCCAGTGCACACCCGAGTGCGGAACTGAAGCACGGCGTGATCGCGTTGGTGAACGAGGAAACACCCAGCGTCTTCATCGCGCCGCAGGACGGGCTTTTCGAAAAAAACCTCGGCAATATCG
>JBMTBF010000029.1:0-12142 GCA_049429585.1 Terrimicrobiaceae bacterium
CATGCCGTTCCTGAACACGTTTGGAAAAGAGGGAGGCGCTCTTTCCAAGCTCACAGTTCCCGAACCCTCCCGATTGAGCGTCGATGTGAAAGGAAACACGCTTACCGATCCCCGGGGAATCACTGCGACAGGGGATTTTTTCATCCCTCAGGTCGAAATGGGAAAGGCACGCTTCTCGGATATGGGCCTGCATTTTTCCTGGAGAAATGGAGTTTTCTACGCGCGCGACATCAAGGCCTCGGCGAATCGGGGCGAGTTGTCCGCCATGCTCTGGGCCGGCCCGGGCGATCTTCGACTCAATGCCCATTCGACCATCCCCCCCAGCGACCTCGCCGATCTCTTCGATCCCCACACGAGGGCTTTTCTTCAAAACATGGAGTTCGATGACCTCCCGGATATTTCTGTGTCGCTCCGAGCCGAGCGTTTGACATTTCCCTCCATAACCGGAAACGCCCACCTCAAGCTTGGCCGCACGGCGAATCGAGGTGCGTGGATCGATTCCGGCGCGGCCGATGTCGTTATCAAGGATCAATGCCTGACCTACCAGAATTTGGTTATCAACACCGGCAAGGGACGCGGAACGGGATCGTTCGACTACGATGTCGGCCGCAAGGAGGTTCGCTTGCGCGACATCGTTTCGACGCTTGTCCCGGTGGATGTGATGATGTGGATCGATCCGCGAATCGCTGAAACGATTCGCGCTTATCGGTTCCGAACGAATCCCAAGGTGAAAGTCCAAGGCAAGGTCCACATGAAGGATCCCATGAAAAACGACCTCTCGATCCGCATCGAGGCACCCGGCGGGATCGACTACGACCTCCTCGGCAAAACGCTTCGCTTTGGAGACACCGATGCGGATGTGGATGTGATCGCCAACAAGGTGCTCGCAACAATCAAGGATGCCGACCTTTTTGATGGCGAGGTCGGCATTAAAGCCATCGTGTCTCTCGACCCGGAAAACCGGGTCTTCAGCACCAACGCCACCCTCACGCGGGTCAATTTTGCGAAGCTCACAAGTCTCTATTTCGACTACGATGACTCCAAGGGCCTTGTCAGCGGTCAATACGGCTTCGAGGCCCGTATGGGCGACGAGGAGAACATGGTCGGCAAAGGAAGCCTCCGGATCGAGGACGGGAATGTCTTTGCGATTCCAGTTCTGGGCCCCTTCTCGACCATTCTTGGAACGATCATCCCCGGCGTGGCCTACAACACGGCCCGGTTGGCAACGGCGGACTTCACGGTCGCCAACAAGAAAATCAACACCCGCAACATCGAAATCGCCGGCTCGGGATTTTCGATGTTCGGGTATGGCGACATCTACTTTCTCAATGGCGGCCTCGACTTGAGCATGAGAATCAATGCCCAAGGGATTCCCGGCCTCGTTTTTTTCCCGGTGAGCAAACTCTTTGAATACCATTCGGACGGGACGATTTCCGAACCGCACTGGCGGCCGAAAATCATCCCGAAAATCCAGTTCCCGATTCCGGGCACCAAGTCGCAGAAAGCCCCCTAGCGCTGACGGGAAATCAGGCGCGGGACTTCACTTTTTCGAGGATTCCCGAAACAACCTCCGCAACCGGCTTCGCACCGACATTGCCCTGCCCGTGGAGCCGCACACTGACATGACCCGATTCCATATCGCGGGGTCCAATGACGAGCATCGTGTGGACACGGGCCTTTTCGGCATCGGCGATTTTGGCTTTCACCGGGTCGTTGCTGAAATCGGCCTCGGCCCGGACCATGTGGGAGCGAAGTTCGCGTAGGATCGGAGCCGCGTAGTCGATCAATGCGGGATCGTTGTTGAGAGTCACAATCCGGACCTGCTCGGGAGCGAGCCAGAGAGGGAAGTTTCCCGCGTAGTGCTCAATCAAGAACCCGATGAACCGCTCATGCGTTCCCAGCGGGGCGCGGTGGATGCAGAGAGGGATTTTTTCCGAATTGTCGCGGTCGCGATAGTGAAGTCCGAACTTGGCGGGAACGGCGAAGTCCACCTGGTTGGTGGCGATGGTGAATTCTCGCCCGATCGCACTCCAGACCTGCACATCGATCTTCGGTCCGTAGAACGCGGCCTCATTCGGAACCTCGACAAAGTTGATTCCACTCTCGACGAGAACGCGGCGCACCATGTCCTCGGTCTTTTTCCAAAGCTCCGGCTCGTCCACGAACTTCTGCCCGAGCTTTTCGGGGTCATGGGTCGAGAAGCGCATCTGGTATTTCTCGAGTCCGAAGATTTTGAAGTATTGGAGATACATCTCGTTCACTGCGCGGAACTCCTCCGCGAACTGCTCCTCGGTGCAGTAGATGTGGGCGTCGTTCATGTTCAGCGAGCGCACCCGCATAAGGCCAAAAAGCTCTCCCGATTGTTCGTAGCGGTAGCAACAACCGTATTCGGCAAGACGGAGCGGAAGGTCGCGATAGCTGCGCGGCTCGGCGGCGAAAATCCGGTGGTGGTGGGGGCAGTTCATCGCTTTGAGATAGTAGCGATCAGCCTCGCCCCCCTCTCCTTCCCCGCATTCCTTCAACTCCATCGGCGGAAACATGCTTTCGGCGTAGTAGGGAAGATGGCCCGAGGTTTTATACATTTTCTCCTTGGCAAGATGCGGGGTGCGAACCCGCACATACCCGGCGGCAAACTCACTTTCCTTCGCGAGCTTTTCGAGTTCCTCGACCAGCACCGCGCCTTTCGGCAGCCAGAGCGGCATGCCGGGCCCAACAAATTCCGAGTCGATGGCGTAGAGTCCCATTTCGGCGCCGATCTTGCGGTGATCCCGCTTTTTCGCCTCCTCGAGCATGGCGAAATACTCCGCCATCGCGCTCTTGTTTTTGAACGCCGTGCCATAGATGCGCTGCAGTTGGGGGTTGCGCTCGTCGCCCTTGTAGTAGGCGCTGGCGACATGCGTGAGTTTGAACGCACCGATGTTGCCGGTGCGCATCACATGGGGCCCGGCGCAGAGGTCGGTGAATTCTCCGTTACGATAGAGCGTGATCGTTTCGCCCTCGGGGATGTTTTGGACGATATCGAGTTTGAATTTGGATGCCGTGCCGCGCGCGGACAGGGCGGCGAGTTCACCGCGTTGGGCCATGGCAATCGCGTCAGCGCGGGAAATTTCAACCCGCTCGAAAACATGGTTCGCCTTGATCTCTTTTTTCATCTCCTCCTCGATCCGGGAGAAATCCTCGGGCGAGATGCGGTGGGGCAGATCGAGATCGTAGTAGAAGCCGTTCTCCACCGGGGGACCGGCGGCAAATTGTGCCTCGGGCCAAATTTTCAGGATCGCCGTTGCAAGGACATGGGCGGCGGAGTGGCGGATGCGTTCGAGTTCTGTCATGGATTGGAAGTGTCTTGTTTTTTGGGCGATTTGCGGAGGGAGATGGCATTGGCGGCGACGAGCAGCGGGATTCCACGGATCACCGGATACGCCATGGCTCGGTCGGAGCGAATCCACGCCCCCTCGATTTTTGCGAGACCCTCGCGCTGTTTGAGGGCTTCAAGTTCTCGCTCGGTGGCAAGGCGGAGTTTCTTGCGCGTCGCGGGACAAATAAAAATGTCGCTGTATTCGTTGGCGTGCATGGGCGGTCAATATCGCTCGACCGAGGGATCGATTTGGTCGGCCCAAGCCAAAATCCCCCCGGCAAGATTGCTTACACGAGAGAATCCGTTCTGCAGGAGAAACTCGACAGCCCGTGCGCTGCGGCCTCCCGATTTGCACTGAACCACAATCTCGTCGGCGGGATTCAACTCGCCCAGTCTTGTGCTCAACTCGCCCAAGGGAATGAGCCTCGCTCCATCAATGCGGGCGATGTCCCACTCGAACGGTTCGCGCACATCGAGCAGAACGAATTTCTCTTTCGAGTCGATTCGGGCCTTGAGGTCTTCAACGGTGATTTCAGGAATGCTAGCGGACATTGGTGATTGGTTTATCTGGCTCGAACAAAACCCGACATAGTCGACAGGTTCGTTGATCGAGGGTGATAACGAACATACAGGACATGCGGGGTCTTTTTGGAGATGGAAATCACGAAACCTCGCCTTGAGAGCGTCGAAGTGGATCAATCGTCCAAGAAGCGGCTCGCCCGCACCTGTCAGAAGCTTGATCGCCTCGATGGCTTGAAAAACGCCGATCATTCCCGGGAGAACCCCCAGAACGCCGGCTTCGGAGCAATTCGGAACAGTGCCAGGACGGGGCGGTTCCGGGTAAAGGCAGCGATAACAGGGGGCGCCGAGATGGGGGGCGAAGACCGTGACTTGCCCATCGAAGCGCGAGATCGCCCCGAAAACGAGGGGCTTTTTCAAAAACACGCAGACATCGTTGCTCAGGTAGCGTGTCGGAAAATTGTCGGTGCCATCGATCACCAGATCGTAGGATTCGACAATCGACATGGCATTCACCGCTTCGAAGCGCGCATCGTGAAGTTCGACGCGCAGTCGGGGATTTGCGTCCAGTAAACGCTCGCGGGCACTCTCGACTTTTTTCCGCCCGACATCCGCGCTTCCATGCAGTATTTGCCTTTGGAGGTTCGACTCATCGACCACATCGCAATCGACAATTCCCAGCGTCCCAACGCCAGCCGCAGCCAGATATAGACTCGCGGGCGAACCTAATCCGCCGGCTCCAATGCAGAGAACCTTCGATGCGAGCAACCGCTTTTGACCATCAACACCGAATTCGGGCAGGGACAAGTGCCGCGCATAGCGGACCGCATCCCGGGGGCCGAATTCCACCTTCGCGAGACGGGAGGGAGCGATGATTTCGTTGGTCATTCCTAAAGGCGTTTAAACTATAGGGGGGTGTTCTATTTTGCCAGAGGCTTGAAAACCCCGTTCCAATCCGCATCCGGCGGAATGACCTGCAGCGCCCGGATTCTTTGGATCATTACCCGCGAAGGATTATCGATCGCCTTCAGTGACTCGAAAATCGCCATGGCCTGATCAAATTCCCTCATAAAATAGCGCTCGAGAGCCTTGGGATAGGCTTCGGCGATTCGTTGCTGATCGGGCGTTGCTTCGGTGATGCGTGCCATCAATTCGAAAATCTCCAGCGGTTCGTCACGCCCCACAACAGCCACACGGTCGAGAAAGCGCCAGAGGAATCCCCCCCCGGCGGCCGCCCTGGCGGTGGCGGAACTCGCAATGATCCAGGTCCCGTAAATTTTGTTCAAACCCTCCAGACGACTGCAGAGGTTCACGCCGTCACCGATCGCGGTGTAGCTGAAGCGGTCACTCGTGCCGACATTTCCGACCAGAGCCTCGCAGGTGTGAAGACCCACCCGGACGCGCGGAACAAAACCTCCCTCCGCAGGTTGAAGGGATTGAAGTCCCGACATCGCATCCAAAGCTCCGCGGCAGGCCTCGGCCGCATGATGCTCGAGATCCAGCGGAGCATTGAAGAGAACCATCATTCCGTCTCCGAGGAACTTGTCGATCACGCCGCCATGGATGTGGATCGCGGCTCCGAAGATTTCAAAATATTCGGTGAGAGTTTTCACCGAAACCTCGGGAGAGACTTTTTCGGCGTAACTTGTGAATCCCTCAACATCGCAAAACATAACCGTCAACTCGCGGCGGGTTCCCCCGGGAGTCGCCACCGAACCGCTCTGCAACAAGTCGCGCACGATATCGACAGGAACATAGCGGGAAAAGGATTGAAGGCTGTCGCGCATCCTAGCCACCGCCTCGGAAAGGATATGAACCTCTCGGATCGAGGAGTCGGGCAACTCGACCGGCTCGAGTTCAAAACGGCCGATGCGCCGAAGCTCCTGCGTCACCAAGCGAAGGGGACTGGCCACCCGGCGAGCAACGAAAATAGCAACCACCATCGAAAGCAAAAAGGCGAATCCCGCCGCATAGGTGCTGATGCGAAGGTTTTGTTCGATCGCTCCGAAGGTCGCCTGCCTGTTCAAGATAACCGCGCTGATGCACTGGAGTCCCCCGACAATCAGCGTGGACTGCATCCCCACAATGAAACTCTCCCCGTCGCTCTGGATTTCCTCGACCACATTTTCCTCGGTCTCGAGCAACTTGGAGGCATTGTCGCAGGCGATCTGCTGGATTTTCCATAGGTAGATGGAATCCGACATTTCCTCGGAGGCCGCGAGCAGCTTGCCGTCGGCCATGAAAACGACGAGCCCGGATTTGGTCGTCTTTTGCTGTCGAGTCAAATAATCGGCAATATCGCTCAGCAAAAAATCCACACTGAAAACGCCGATCAAGTCGCCCAACCAATTTCTCACGGCAAGCGATGCGGCGACACCGCGCCCACCGCCGTAGAATTCGTAGGGTTCGGTCCAGGAAATCGAATTCGCCTCTTCCGCCGCCAAAAACCAGGGACGCGTTCTGGAATCAAAACGCTCGGGCTTGGTTTCCCGCGGCGGTTGAATGGGAAGCCCCTCGCGGTTCAGGCGGTACTCCACAAGCGGGCTGCCCCCCTCCGAAGAGGAAACCTGGATGGACCGCTGGTCGACAGCGTTTAGTGCTCCGGCGAACCGCCCATCGGCATAGCCGAAGCTAATCAAGGAAATCCCGCGCTCGTAGGGAAGAAGCCGCGACATCCTCGTCGCTAGCGCCACCGGGTCCGACCCGTGAAGCGCCCCGCCCTGTCGACTGTCAGCTAGAGTGAAAAGAATTCGGCCCGCCGGTTCGAAAAAGTCGCGAATCTGACTGGTGGCAGAATCCAGAGAGGCCTCGATCTGAGCATCCGCCAACTCGCGGATGGCCAAACGCGTTCCGGAATAGCCAAGCCAAGTCACCGCACCGGTGGAAGCCAGAATGAGACCGACAAACAAACCAATAAGAAGCGACCGGAACGAAAGCATCGATAGAGATTAAAACTTAGGGAGCGTCCTGGTTGGGCAACTTCCTTGCGGGTTCCTCGGATGGATCCCTTACGGGGAGCGCGGGTTCGATGAGCGAAAAATCGGGAACCGTCGAAAGACCGTCGATTTTTGTATCTAACGGATTTGACGGAAAATCCTGCGCCCATTGGGGGGTGCTGAAGCGAAGATGGATTCCCGAGTTTCTGAGGAATACCTCGCGACCGGTTTCGGCGGAAGATCGCTTCAGAGTTAAAATGATCGAGTTGTCACCTTCCACCAGATGGCGGGCTGCGATGAACAACGACCCTTTGCGCCAGCCGGCCAGTACCAGGTTGCCATTCCAATCGGTCACAAGCGATGGGTCATCGAGTTGGAATGAGGGGAATGCAACGCTTCCGAGGTTTTGGTTGTTGATCGAAACCTCGATCCGTGCCTCGGGATCGAGGCCGAGCGACTCCAAGCGCAGCATGGCGGCTTCAGGTTTTCCCTGGATTGGAATGATAAACTCCAATCCGTCCTCCAGAGGTTCCACGCGGGCAGAGAGCTCGGCTTCGATGATCGATCCGTTTCGGAGGTCGCCAGCCATAGGGATCGGTCGGGTTCCATTTACCTCGCTGTCCTCGTAGACCTGCAAATTTCCATCGATGAGAACCGGGGAATGGCGTTCGCCCACAACCGCCATCGAGTCCTCGCGAGCCGGTCGGATCGCGAGGCTGAGGAGCGAATCGAATTTTCCAAAATAGGAAAGGAGCAACTTGCCACCGGCGCGGGTGAGATTTTGGGGAAGAAGGACAGTGCGGGAGTTCAACCCAACCGGCTTTCCGATTTCGCCGAGACCATAGGAAATCGCCGCGACCTTGCCGTCGGGCAACTCCCACTCCAATGCCGGACCGCCATCGCCGTTGTCATTGAAAACCACGGTCGCCACGAACATTTGAACCCCGCCCGACAGCCAGTCGGGCTGAATTGTGACGGTTACGGTGGCGGTGGCGGGGTCCACGACGGCGGGCCCCTCGACCCAAGGAGGCAGGGCGCCCATGCGGACCTCGGGCTGCAAGGCCAGCAGGAAGGGATCGAAGGTTCCGCCCGCATGGAGATGCGAATCCACAGCCCGGACGTTGACGGGTAACAGGATCGCCCCCAGCAGGGCTAAAATGGCATATCTCAAGCCAAACATCGGCGAAAAACTAGCGCGCTGAACGATCAAGAAAAGCCCTCGTTTGCAGGTGCAAACCCGCATTTGCCAACTCAGCGTTCCTTCGCTGCCGGATGGCTTTTCCGGCGGCGCTGGGAATCGGCGAGAAATTCGGCCTGGGCATCGAACGGTGCCTGCCCCTCGAGTCGCTCCCGGAAGGCATAGGTGCCATCGGGCTGCATGACCTGGGCCTTCATATTGTCCCGCCAGAACCACTCGAGGATTTCCTCGACATGCTTGACCATACCCGGCGCGGTGACCGGGAAGACGGTTTCCACTCGGCGGAAGAGATTTCTGGGCATCCAATCCGGGCTGCCCAGATAAACGCGGGGATGCCCCCCGTTTTCGAAACGGAAAATCCGGCTGTGCTCGAGGAATCGTCCAACGATGCTGCGAACCTCGATGTTGTGGCTCACACCGGGAATGCCGGTCTTGAGCGCGCATGTCCCGCGCACGAGGAGACGGATTGGAACACCCGCCGCCGAGGCGCGGTAAAGGGACTCGATGATGCCCGGTTCGACCAGAGAATTCAGCTTCGCATAAATCCCGGAGGGGCGTCCCGCCCAAGCCTGGCCGATTTCGATTTCGATCAGTTCCTGAAAACCCTCGTAGAGCGACCAGGGCGCGACCATGAGCTCCTTCATCTCCGGGAAACGGGAAACACCGGTGAGACAATTGAAGGTCTCGGCGAGTTCAGCGGTCAATTCATCGCGGCAGGTGAGCAGACTCAGGTCGGTGTAGATTTTCGCCGTGGAGGGATGGTAGTTGCCGGTGCCAAGATGGGCGTAGCGACGGATCCGCTCCCCCTCGCTGCGAATGATGAGCATCGCCTTCGCATGGGTTTTCAGGCCTGTGACACCATAGACGACATCCACACCGGCCTCGCGCATGATGCGGGCCCAGTGGATATTCGCGGCCTCGTCGAAGCGGGCTTTCAACTCGATGACGGCCGTGACTTGCTTGCCGTTGCGCGCAGCGGTGATGAGGGCCTGAACAATCGGCGAGTCGGAACTTGTGCGGTAGAGCGTTTGCTTGATTGCAAGCACCTGCGGGTCCTCTGCGGCCTGCGAGAGAAAATCCACCACGGTCTGAAAACTGTCGTAGGGATGGTGGAGGAGGATATCTCCGCGGCGCACATGGAAAAACAGGTCCGATTCGGCATCGAGCGAGACGACTTGGCAGGGCGCAAAACGCTTGTAGCGCAGTTCGGGCCGGTCGATTTGCAAGGCCACAGGCATGAGGCGGGAGAGGTTCAGAGGACCATCGATCCGGAAGACATCCTCCTCCTCGAGATTGAAGATATCGAGAAGCCGTTTGAGCACGCGGTCGGGGCAGTCTTGTTTAACCTCCAGGCGGACGGCCGCGCCACGGTTGACCTTGCGCAACTCCTCCTCGATCGCGTGGAGCAGGTTGCTCGACTCCTCCTCGTCCACATACAGATTGCTGTTGCGGGTGACACGAAAGAGGTGGGCGCCCTTCACCCGGACGCCATGGAAAAGCGAGTCGACATGCTCCTGGATGATGTTTCCGAGAAAAACATAGTCGTTGCCATCCGGGCTTTTGGAAAATGGCACGACGCGCGGCAGGATGCGCGGGGCCTGCACGACGGCGATGTCCGTGCTGATCCCCTCGCCATCCAACTCGACAATCACATTCAGGCTTTTGTTGAGAAGCTGGGGAAACGGATGCGCGGGATCCACAGCCAGCGGCGTAAGAACCGGGTAGATTGTTTCGCGGAAAAATTTTTCGAAATAGACCCGCTCCTCCTCCGGCACATCCGGATAGGTGTGGAAACGGATTCCCTGGGCGTGAAGCTCGGGATAGATTTGCTCGGTCCAGCAGCGGTATTGATCGTCCACCATCTGCCGCGTGCGCTTGCTGATGCGGGCTAGAACCTCGGTCGCCGAGAGCCCGTCGGGACCGACCTCCGATGAGTTGTTTTGCTTTTGCTGCTTGAGACCGGCGACGCGCACCTCGAAAAACTCGTCGAGGTTGGAACTGACAATCGCGAGGAACTTGAGGCGCTCCAAAAGCGGGTTGGTGGCGTCAAACGCCTGGTCGAGTACCCGCTGGTTGAATTCGAGCCAACTCAGCTCCCGGTTGATAAAATGTTCGCGTTTTGAGAAGTCCACTTGGTTGAGCAAGAGCCACAACGGCACTATGTGCCACGAGTTAATGGCACACCCGGACCGAGCGCAAGACGGCTATTGTGAAAAACTAAACGCGCAACTCGCGGCAGAAGTCAGCCATCCGCTCCATGGCGATTTTGATCTGGTCGTAGCCCGTGGCAAAACTGCAACGAACATGTCCCTCGGCCCCGCTACCAAAAGCCGGCCCGGGAACGACCGCCACTTTTTTCTCCTTGAGAAGACGAAGGGAGAAATCGCGGCTCGAAAGCCCGGTGGATGCGATCTCCGGAAACACATAGAACGCGCCTCGCGGACTGCGGCAAGGGAGTCCCATTTCATTGAGCGAGGAAACGATGAAGTTCCGGCGGCGTTCGTATTCGCGACGCATCCGGTCGACGCTGTCCTGACCACGCTCGAGGGCCTCCACAGCGGCATCCTGACCCATGATCGGGGCGCAGAGGATGGAGTATTGGTGGATTTTCATCATCGCCTCAATGAGCACGGATGGGGCGCAGGCGAAACCGATTCGCCAACCGGTCATCGCGAAGGCCTTCGACAATCCATGCAGGAAAACCGTCCGATCCTTCATGCCGGGAAACGAGGCGATGCTCGTGTGCGAGGCCCCCTCGTAGGTCAACTCGCTGTAAATTTCATCAGTCAAAACGACCAGGTTGTGCTTGATGCAAACAGCGGCGATTTTTTCCAGCTCCGACGCCTCCATCGTGGCTCCGGTGGGGTTGGTGGGGAAATTCAACATCAGCGCCTTTGTGCGGGGCGTGATGTGTTTTTCCAAATCCCCGGCACGGAGGGCGAATCCATCCTCGGCACGCGTGGTGATCGCCTTAGGCACGCCGCGCGCCATCACGATCGTCGGGGAGTAGGACACATAGCATGGCTCGTGGTAGAGCACCTCGTCGCCGGGATTTAACAAAGCCCGGAGTGCCAGATCGATCGCCTCGGAGACGCCGACGGACACGAGGATTTCGGTGAGCGGTTCGTAGGAAATCTGGAAATGCCGACGCACATAGTCGGAGATCGTGCGGCGAAGGCGGGGCAGACCGAGGTTTGAGGTGTATCCGGTGCGGCCACGCTCCAGGGCGAAAATCGCCGCCTCGCGGATGTGCCACGGCGTGGCAAAGTCCGGTTCCCCGATACCAAGCGAGATCACATCGTCCATCGACTGGACGATTTCGAAAAAGTCGCGGATTCCCGAGCGCGGGATGTCGCGGATGTGGTCGGCGATGGCGATGCTCACGGCGTGACGGAGAGCCGCTCGGAGCTGGGCTCGAAAAGGTGAAAGGTGCCGTTTTCCTTGTAGGTCTTCAGGCGGAAATGCGTGGCGGTGGACTGCACCGCATCGATGGTGCTGAGTTTCTCGGCGACGAATGAGGCGGCGGCGCGGAGATTCCGGGCCTCCACAATGATGAGCAGATCGTAACCCCCACTCACGAGGTAGCAGCTCTGCACCTCGTCGAAACGGGCGATTCGCGAAGCGATCCGATCGAATCCGCCATCACGCTCGGGAGTGATTTTCACCTCGATGACGGCGGTGACATTTTCCGTATCCCACTTTTCGCGGTTGACCACGGCCTGGTATCCGAGAATCACGCCGTCGGCCTCGAGCTTCGCGATTTTCGAGTCGAGTTCAGCACGCGACATGCCAAGCAACTTGGCCATCTCCTCGCGCGGCATGAGGGCGTTTTTCTCCAACAAATCGATAATGGCTTCCATAAAATGAGGGCGCATCATGGGAACGCGCCGCCTCGATGGCAAGCGCTGGCTGGAATCAGGTTTGACAAGCTCAGAGTCGACGGTAATAGTCCGCGGCCTCGGATCAAAATCCAGGCGCTCTTTTTTCAGAAAAACCAATCCGTCGGCCTAGGAAAGCAGGGTGGAAGTCCCTCACTGTCGCGCAAAGGTCAAAGTCCGGGTTCGAACCGGCGGAGAAAACCGCACAGCGCCTGCAATGGCGCAACGGCAGCGCATGACTGTCCGTGCCGGGGGT
>JBMTBF010000030.1:0-12088 GCA_049429585.1 Terrimicrobiaceae bacterium
ACCGCGCCCATTTCGAGTCGCGCCTCGCGTAGCGGTTTTCCGGTCTCGCGAGAAATCAATACGGCGAGTTGCTCAGAGCGGTCCTGAAGGGCTTCGCGACATTTTTCCAAAGCCTCGCGGCGTTTCTCCAGTGACAGCCCCGCCCATGCTGGAAACGCAGCAACGGATTTTCTTACGGCTTTTTCCACATCACCCGAGTGGGTCTCTGGAAATACAAAGGATAGATCGCCTGGTGAGGCGTTTTGCCAGATGGATGGCTCGGCGTTCATGATGAAATTTTCGCCCCGCTGATGAGAAACCTCAATGCGATTCCTTGTGAGATGAAACCCTTGGGAAAACTCCAAAAAAAATCGGCTCTTAGTGAGCCGAATGGAAGGGGGTTGCGGGGAGAGGATTTGAACCTCTGACCTTCAGGTTATGAGCCTGACGAGCTACCGGGCTGCTCCACCCCGCGATCTATGGGAAGCAAACTAAACAGGACTTCGCGTTTGGCAAGGGGGAATTTTTTCAATTGAAAAACTGAATCGGGTCGGGAGGCGCGGATTCGAGGGCGGGAGCTTCAAAAGGCGGCGCGGCGGAATTCACAGGCTCGGCACGGCGGACTTCGATTTCGCCAGCGGGCGTCTGCGCGGGATTGACGGCTTCGGCGGCAGGCGGCGGGACATTGACAGGAATGGCCTTGGCAACGGGAACGGTGTCGTCATTTTCCGCTCCCTCTCCAGGACGGACAGAGCGGTAGATATCGTTATAACCGGTGAGGGCGGGGGAAACGACGGCGACGGGGCGGATTTTCGTCAGATCGATTGCGGAGGCGGCGCGGGGCCAGTCCTCTTCCTCGAATTCGCGGGTGTAGGAACGGATGCCGCCGCCGTGGATGTCACATGGGATTTTCGGGAATTGGTCCTCGGTGGCTAGATCCTTGTAAACACTGTTTCGGTTGGCGGGTTCGGACTCGCCCGATGAAGCAGGAACTGGATTCGCCGAGTTTTTGGGTTGGCAACGCGGAGTGGCAAGGAGGCCGGAGGAGCGGCAAACCTCCACGGATTGCAAGCCGGGCGGTTGGTCGATAGGGGCGGGAATGAAGGATCGCACGGAGGCGGCCATGATTTTTGCCCAAATCGGAAGAGCGAGATCCTTCCCGAAGGCGCCACGGAAAATTTTGGTGGGTTTGTCGAATCCCACCCACACACCGCAGGTGACTCGGTTTGTGTAGCCGACGAAGTAGGTGTCTGTGAATCCGTAGGAGGTGCCGGATTTTCCCCCGACGGGAATACTTGGCAGGCCAAAAATAGTTCGGGCGGTCGCGCCTTGTCCCTCCTCCATATATTGGGAGAGGGTCGTGTGGACTTGGTAGGCTGCGGTGGGAGGGATCGCGCTGTATCGTTTGCGGGGCGCGTTGTAGATCGTTTTTCCATCCGATTCCTTGATGGATTGGATGATGTAGAGACTGGCAGGGCGCTGGCCGGAATTCGGGAAGATCGTGTAGCCAAGGACGAGTTCGTCGAGGGAGAATTCGCTGCTGCCGAGGAAGGAATTCGAGTAGTCGCGGAGGGGGGATTTGAAACCGGCCGCCGTGGCGGTCTCGACAACCTTGTCGAGGCCGATTTTCATACCGAGCCGGACGGTGGCAGCATTTTTGCCTTTGAGCAGGGCATCGCGCGCGGGGATGGATCCCTCGTATTCGTTCTCGGCGGTTTCCACGCCCCATTCGCCGAGGATACCGGTTTCACCGCCGACCATGACATAGCGGTTGTCGATGCAGGCGTCCTGCACGAGTTCACCCGGAAAAACTCCCGCAGCGTAGGCGGCGGTGTAAACGAATGGAGTGAACGCCGTGCCAACAGGGCGACCGCCTTGGATGGCCCGGTTGTATTCGCTGTGTCGAAAATCACGCCCCCCGACGAGCGCAAGAATACCGCCAGTGGCGTTCTCGGCAGCGATGGCGGCGCCTTGGAGATATTTTGGCTCGGGCATTTTCACCGACATGTTGCCACGGTTGATCGAGTCCTCCATTTTGGCGGTGGAGGCCCGGTATTCGGCGAAAGTCGGGTGGCTGTAGCCCGGGCGGGATTCCACCTCGAGCAGAATGTCCTGCGTGGCTTTCTCGGCTGTGCGCTGGAGGTCGATGTCGAGCGTGGTGTCGATGCGGTAGCCGCCATTCATGGCGCGCTCGAAGCCGAGCGCCTTGATGACCTGCTGGCGAATGAGTTCCTGCGCGTAACCGGTTTTGAAGGGGTTCGTGCGCTGGACGGTGCCGATCGGGGACTCGAATTCCCGGGTGAACTCCTGGCGATTGATGAACCCGAGTTCGCGCATTTTTTGGAGGACGATATCGCGGGAGGCTTTTGATCCCTCGGGATTGTTGAATGGCGAGAGGGCGTTGGGGCTTTTCAAAAGACCCGCCAGCGTGGCGCATTGGGCGGGGGAAAGATCAATCGCGTTTTTGCCGAAATAGCCCTGCGCGGCGGCCTCGGCCCCGTAGAAGCCACTGCCGAAATAGACGCGGTTCAAGTAGGCCTCCATGATTTCCTTCTTCGAGAAATTCTTCTCGATACGCCAAGCGAGATACATTTCGACGAGCTTGCGTTCATAGGTTCGCTCGCGCAACTCGAAGGAATTGCGCGCGAGTTGTTGGGTGACGGTGCTGGCGCCTTGGGCGATGCGGCCTTGGAGATAGTTTGTGATCGCGGCCCGGAAGATGCCCATGTAGTCGACCCCATCGTGGGTATAGAAGCGGTTGTCCTCGGCGGCGATGACGGCGTTCACCAAATTCTGTGGCAGGCGCTCGTAGGGGACGGGTTGTCGGTTTTGGATGAAGATTTTTCCGAACTCCCGGCCTTCGCGGTCGTAGAGAACCGATGCGGCCTCCATTTCCGAGACCTGTGTGAGATCGAATTCCTCGGCGCGGTTTTTGTATTGGACCGTGAGGATGCCGAATGCGACCCATGCGGCGAAGGCCCCGGCGGCCAGCAAGGCCACTGGAAACCACACGATTTTGCGTGTGTAGAATGGCTTCCCGTCGCCGAAGTCGGCTTTTTCCCAACTGTAGAGGTCCTTGCTGATGGCGGGAACTTTTCCACTTCAACCCCGCGAGATCAAGACCGGGGATGACAGTCAGGCGCGGGCGAGTTTTTGAAGGAAATCCAAAAAGAACGCACCGCCGCGTTGCAGGTCTTCTATCGCGATGAATTCATTGGCGGTATGCGCCTGGTCGATCGAGCCGGGGCCGATGGCGATGGCCGGGCAACCTTTCGCAGCGAAAATGGCGGCATCGCAGAACCATGGCGCTCCGACCGGGCGTGAGCCAAGCTTTCCGAGGACTTGGATGAGCGGGTGCGCGGGATCGGTCCAGAGCGGCTCGGAACGGCGCAGGGAAATCTCAAGGCCGGGGACGCGCGACTGGAGCATCTGGGAAACAAAGGCAGTATCGACCCCTGGAACAAAGCGCATATCAACCGAGCATTCGCAAAAGTCGGGAACGATATTCACCTTCGAACCACCCGAAATCGTGCCGACGCTCAGGGTGGATTTGCCTAAAACCGGATCGGTTTTTTCGGACAGCTTTGGGGCCACCTCGCGGCGCAGGCAGTCGATCGCTGACGTGATTTTGTAAATGGCATTGTCTCCCTCCTCAGGTCGCGAGGCGTGGACGGCGTGGCCGCGCGCCTGGAGGTGCAGCCAGCAGGACCCCTTGTGCGCATGGACAGCATCCAGCGAGGTGGGTTCACCAGCCATTACAAAATCAAAGCGCTCCTCCTCGGCGAGCGCCTTCGCGCCATGCTGGCCGGCCTCCTCGCCGACGAGTCCGGCAAACCAGATTTCGTGAGGGAGATCGTCCAAAAACTCACGCGCCTCCCTCAGCGCCCAAAGCATCGAGGCCATCGGCCCCTTCGTATCGCTCGCTCCGCGTCCCCAAACTCGGCCATCGCGCATTTCGCCGCCGAAGGGGTCAATCGTCATTCCCGACACGCTCACGGTGTCGAGGTGCGGAGCGAAAAGGATTCGAGGCGCGCCGGGTGTTTTCGAGGGGAAACGCGCCACAACATTCGGCCGTCCGGGCAAAACCTCGCGCAGGGAAACCTCGGCGCCGCACTCGCTCAAAAAGCCGGCGACCCACTCCGCACAGGCAGCCTCCCCGGTGTAATCCGTGCCGGGATCCCCGCCGTCGGGATTGACACTCGGGATGCAGACCAATTCCGAGGCGATTTCCTCGACGCTGTTCATCGAGCGGAAAGATACCACTCCACGAATTTCGGAATGCCCTCGCGGATTTTGGTTTGCGGATTGTAGCCGAGGAGTTGGCGGGCTTTGGAAATGTCGGCGGCGGTGAGCGGCATGTCACCTTGTTGCTCGGGGAGGCGCTCGATCACGGCTTTTTTTCCAAGAGCCTTTTCGATCTCGACAATCAACTCGGACAAGGTGGTTGTCTGGTTTTCTCCGAGATTGAAAATATCAAACGCAGGACCCTCGTAGCGAAGCGCGCCGACCACGCCCAGAACGATGTCGTCGATATAGGTATAGTCGCGCCGGGTCGAGCCGTCGCCGTATTGCGGAATCGAGCGGCCGCAATGGATCGCATCGGTGAATTTGTGGATCGCGAGGTCGGGTCGCTGACCCGGGCCGTAAACTGTGAAAAACCTCAGGCAGACAACCCTCATGGCGTAAAGGTGCGCATAGTTGCCGCAAAGTTGCTCGCCGGCGAGTTTCGTCGCCGCGTAGGGACTCAGCGTTTGCGGCAGTGGCAAATCCTCGGTGAAGGGAACTTTTTTCGCCAACCCATAGACCGAGGAGCTGGATGCGAATAAAAACCGGCCGACGCCGTTTCGATGAGCCGCTTCGAGCAGGTGATGGGTTCCAGTGATGTTGGTGTCGATATAGAGTTGCGGGTCTTTCACCGAGGGCCTGACTCCCGCCCTAGCCGCAAGATGCACGACAGCGTCGAATCGTCCCTCCGAGATGACAGAGTGGACAAAATCCCGGTCGCGAATATCCCCTTCATGGAGCCGCAAGGCGCCACCGAGCGCGGCGATATTGGCGCGTTTGATCTTCGGGTCGTAGTAGTCATTGAAATCATCGATGATCTCGACCGCATGGCCATCCCGGAGAAACCTCCCCGCCACATGGGAGCCGATAAAGCCGGCTCCTCCCGTTACCAAAATCCTCATCGCCGGACATTAGAGAGCGGCCTTGCGCTTCATCAAGCTGGTTTTGTTTTGTGGCTTGACGCCAAATCGTGAGATGTTTTTTTACGACTCTCAACTTCACATCATGCCATTCGCCCTCCTATCCACCGCTTCGTGCGGACTCGCGTTATTGTTAAGCCTCTGGTTTCTTGTTGGAACTTGGACCAACCAAAGTTTCGAAAGCAAACTGCTCAAGCAGCAAGATGAAATCCAAGCCCACCAACTCGCCATTCAGGCCCAACAACAGCAATTGCAGGCCCAGCAACAGCAACTCGAAGGCGCCGCCCAACTCCAAAACCAGATCGGCCCGGCCATGCTGCGCGATCTCGCCCAACTCTCCGTTTCGAACAAAAACACGAAGATCACCGAGCTTCTCAAAAAATACGGCCTCGAAGTGAATGTCACCCCGGCTCAAACCCCAGCCCAACCCTAAACCGATTTCATCCCATGGAAGATTACGACAACCCCGCGCCTGAAACCTCCCCCTCGATCGCCGGAAACACCCAACTCCTTATCGCGCTTTTAGGCCTCGCTTTTTCTGTGTTCCTGTTCGCCCAGATCAGCTCGAACGGTCAAGCCTCACGCTCGATGAAATGGCGCTACGAAACTATGGACCGCCAACTCACCTCGGCCATCGATACCGAGAAGCGATTCACGGAACTCATCAAACAGCGCGAAGCCAGTGTTCAGCAGGCCCAGCAGGTTCAGACCCGTTACACCGAAATGCTGAACGACCTCCTCAAACTCGCCGCCACGGACAACGATGCCAAGGCGGTTGTCGAAAAATACCGCATCCAGCGTCAAGAAGCCACCCCGCCAGCCGCCGATCAAAAACCCGCCAATCCCTGATCCGGCCCACCCACCTGTTGATGACGGGCAACCATGAAAACCCTGCTCGTCACAGGTGCCACGGGATTCGTCGGTCGCAACCTCCTCATCCGTGAAATCCCGCGGGGAACCCAA
This sequence comes from Terrimicrobiaceae bacterium, assembly GCA_049429585.1. GTDB lineage: Bacteria > Verrucomicrobiota > Verrucomicrobiia > Chthoniobacterales > Terrimicrobiaceae > UBA967. The sequence continues at coordinate 6,147 of JBMTBF010000030.1, forward strand.
ATCCTCGCGCCTGTACGTAGCGCCGAAAAACTCCGCAGCCAGCTGATCTTGGAAGGGCTCGACCCCAGAGCGGTCAGGTCGCTCGATCCCGAGCCGGAAAACTGGCCGACGGGCATTCACCCCACACACGCCCTGCTCTCCGCCGGCGTCCTCTTCGCACGGAACCGCGAGGAGTATTTCGCCACAAATGTGGATTGGACACTACGCATTCTCGAAGCCCTCCCCGAGTCCACCCGAATCGTGGTTTTGTCCTCCCAATCCGCGGGAGGTCCAACTCCCGCAGGACGAAGGGCTCGGACCGAATCCGACGCCGACACGCCGCTGACTTGGTATGGAAAATCCAAGCTCGCCCTGGAGCGCGCCCTTCATGCCAAATCCAGCCGCCGCCTCTGCATCCTGCGCCCGCCGATGATTCTCGGCCCTCGAGACACCGCCACGCTCCCCCTTTTTAAAATGGCCACCGGCTTGATCCGCACGAAGCCCGGCCTGCGCCGGAAGGAGTTCAGTTTTCTTTCCGTCGAGGATGTCGTCGAAGCCATCGAAGCCGCATGGACCTGCGATGCCTCCGGCCCGCTCTACATCTCGGCCCACCGCACGATCACCGATTGGGAATTGATCGATACCGCTGCCCGCACCGCAAGAGGCATAGGCGTGACGCTGCCAATTCCGATCACCGTCGTGAAGGCCATGTCGCTCTTGGTCGATTCGATTCCCGCCCTGCGCCGGTCCGCCCCCAGCCTCACCCGCGACCGCGCAAAAGAAATCTGGGCGGACCGCTGGGTCGTGGACTCCAGCGCGTTCCGTAAAGCCACCGGCTGGAAGAACCGCCATGACCTCGCTGAAACCCTCCGGGAAGCTTTCGGACATTATGTCCGCGAGGGACATTTTGCCTCCCCTACCGCTCCGGATGGAGCATCCTGAAAATCCCGGCGGAGACCTCCTGCGCGCTCGCCATCAAACCCCGCGCGAAACCATTCCAATCCAAAATCGGCGACAGGGAGACCAGCATCACGCAGATCAGCGCGAGGTTGGCCAGATAGATCACAACGAGGGAAAAAAACACGCCACCGTATTCGAGATCCGGTTGGCCGCGAACGATCATCGCCACCGTGAAAACCATATGGAACGCCCAAGTCGCCCCGATCGCGCCTTGAAACAATCCCGAATGCCCCGGCAGGTCGAAAACGACCCTCGCCGTGGCATAGGAGCACAACCAGAGAACCGTGTAGAATGGAACGAAATACGGCCCCAGCACGATGATCGTATTCGTTTTATCCGTCACAATGTGGCCACCACTTCGGGCGACATGAAAATCGTGGATGCTCCCGCCATGAAGCCACACCAGAAAGGTGTGCGTCAGTTCGTGGCCGATCACATAAAGCCAAACAAGAGGCTTGATGGTGAAATATCCCGCCACCCCGAGCAGCGCGCCGAGGCCGAACCAGAGGAGTTCCTCGCTTTTCCAAAAGTGGCCATGCCCTGCGCTATCGAGCAAGGCTCCAAAAAAGGCGAGTGTTAGCACCCAGCACGGCAGGAGGAGAAACGCACCGGCGACGAATTTCACCCATTTCTTCGGCACATGGCCGGGGGCCACGCCGGTGAGCGAGGTGTAGAGCGAGCGGGTTTGTTTCGAACGCCGGGGCTTCGAAGCCATGGCAGAATCAAGCAAAAACGCGGGAGCGCATCACGGCAAAAAAGAACGATGCCGCCGTGCAGGCGGCACCGTTTCGTGAATAAATCTATTTTCCGCGCGTTGGCGGGTGAAATTACTTCGCGGCTTTCGCGCCGGCGAGCGCCTTGGCGAGGCGACCCTTGCGACGGTTCGCCACATTGCGGTGGATGATTCCGCGCTTGGCGGCCTTGTCGAGGGCCGAGGTAAGGGCATCGAACTGCTCTTTGGCTGCCGCAGCATCACCGCCCGCGAGCGTGGAGCGGAGTTTTTTCTGGCGCGACTTGATCGAGGTGATCACGGAGGCGTTGCGGGCGTGGCGCTTGAGGCTCTGGCGCGCGCTTTTTTCGGAAGATTTGATATTGGCCATGGAATTGTTGGTGCCAGAGGGGAGAATCGAACTCCCGACCAAGGGCTTATGAGTCCCCTGCTCTACCGCTGAGCTACCCTGGCAAGATGGGTTTTTTGTTTTTTTGGCCGGTAGTCACGGACTTGGGCAGGGAAATTACCCCGACGGCGCCGTATCAACCGGGCCGCGAACTCTAGCGCATCACCTTCCCTCGGCAATAGAAAAATGGCACGCCGCGTGCTTTTGCAGCGTCAGGATTTCATCAAAATATGGCAAAGATCGGACGATCGGTTAATTTTTCGTCGATGCATTTCCCGAGGAAATGGTTCGGCCGGCTCGCTGGCGTGGCGGTTCTCACAACCGGCGCGTGGGGTATCCTTTGGAATTTCCAGACCCGGGCCTCGCAGGCGGACTGGATGAGGCCGGAGGAGTTCTCGTATCCCGAATCCCTCCAGCTTCGCCCCGATGCGGAAAAAACCGCCGAAGCCCACGCCAGATTTCTCGAAGCCCTCTTCCTTGAGGAGGAGTTCGGCCCCGATGCCGCCCTGAAATCCAAGCAATCCGTCCTGCGATTTGATCCGGGATTCACCGAGCTTGCCGTGGATGTGGCGCAGCACCACCTCCACCGTGGCGAGACGCCACAGGCGATTTCAATCCTCAAGGATGCCAAAAAAGCGTCGCCAAGAGACCCGGCGCTCTCGCTGGCTCTGGCGAGCGTTTATCTGCGGCATCTTCAAAAACCCCTCCTGGCCGAAAAGCACGGACTCGACGCCCTCGAGATCGATCCCGTGTGCAAGCCGGCCTACGAGCTTCTGTGGGAAATCCACCGCGCCTCCGGGCAGACACAAAAGATCGAACCGCTCTTTCAGCGCGCCGAGAGACGGCGGAGCGAGGATTTGGATTTCCTGGTGATGATCGCAGACTTGCGCCTCCGCGAAATCGCCCGCTCCCGCCATGCCCCCGCCCCGGAAACCGACGCCAAAATTTCAGCGCTTCTGGATCGGATCGAAAATCTCGCTGCGGCGAAACCTGAAACCCTCGCCCGCACCGGGGATTTTCATGTTCTGAGCGGCCATCTTCAAAGGGGCGTCGATCTTTATGAAAAGGCCCTCGCGCTCAACCCGGCGTTGGTCGGCATCCGCGAAAAACTTGCCCAAGCCCTCGTTCAACTCGGCCGCAACGAGCGCGCTGCGGAACTCCTCGCCCAGATTGTCGCCGACAACCCGGTCAATCTCCCCGCCTACGACCAGCTTGCCAAAGTCCATCTCCTCCGCGGGGAGTTCGACCGTGCCGCAGCCGCCATGCGGCAGGCACTTCTTTTGGCACCGATCGATCCGCGCCGTCACGAAGACATCATTCGCACGAGTCTGCGGGCGGGCGACCACGCCGGCGCGCTTCAAGCCGCCGCCGAAGCCGAGGCAAAATTCCCCTACATCTCTGGCTTCACCATTCTCCGGGCAATCACGCTCAGCCAGGCGGGCGACCATGCGGCGGCTATGATGGCATTCGAACGGGCCTTGGTGACGGCCGCGAACTCGAATCCGGAGTTGTTGGACAGCGAATTTTACCTGAGCTACGGCGGGGCCGCCGAGCGGGCGGGACACCATGTGAAGGCCGCCGAGCTTTTGAAAAAATCCATCGCGCTCGACCCGCCGCGTTCGGCTCAGGCCTGCAACTACCTTGGCTACATGTGGGCCGACCGTGGCGAAAACCTCCCCGAGGCGGAACAACTCATCCGCCGCGCCTTGGAGCTCGAGCCCGGCAATGGCGCGTTCAGAGACAGCCTCGGATGGGTGCTTTTCCGCCAAGGCCACTTCAATGAGGCGCTGACCGAACTCCTCCGCGCCTCGGAGTCCATGCCCGAACCCGATCCTGTTGTGTTCGACCACATCGGCGATGTTTACGGAAAACTCGGTAAAACCTCCGATGCCCTCTTGTTTTGGCGCAAGGCCCTCCAGCTCGATCCGAAAAACCCGTTGATCACTGAAAAACTCGACTCGCACGCCGCTCGCATGGCGAGCCAGCCGGAGTCGAACTAACCTCAGACCACCGCCTGACGAATTTTTTCGGCAATCGCCCGAAAAACCTCCGCTGCCGCGCTCTCGGGATGCGCCTCCACGGCGGGACGCCCGCTGTCCCCGGATTGCCGGACCAAAGGCTCGATCGGCACCTCGCCAAGCAGCGGCACTTGGAGTCTTGCCGCCTCGCGACCGCCGCCACCCGTTCCGAAAATATCGTAGCGTTGCGCGTCACCCGGGCAGAGGAAGAAGCTCATGTTTTCCACAATCCCAAGTATCGGGACATTTGTTTTACCGAACATCGCCACGGCTTTTCGGGCATCGATCAAAGCCACTTCCTGCGGCGTGGTGACGATCACGGCGCCGGAGAGCGCCACTGTTTGAACGATCGTCAACTGGATGTCGCCGGTTCCAGGCGGAAGGTCGAGAATGAGATAGTCGAGTTCGCCCCACGCCACCTGACGGAGAAACTGCTGCGTGTAGCGGGTGACCATCGGCCCGCGCAACACGGCGGGAGAGCCGTCGTCCAGAAGATAGCCCATCGACATCAGCGAAACGCCGTGGCGCTCGATCGGGATGATGCGATTCTCGTCATCGGCTGTCGGCCTTTCATTCGATCCTCCGAACATCAAGGCGATGCTCGGTCCGTAAATATCACAATCGCACAGGCCAACCTTCGCGCCCGAGCGGGCGAGAGCCAGGGCAAGGTTCGCCGCGACCGTGGATTTGCCCACCCCTCCCTTGCCACTGGCCACGGCAATGACATGGCGCACTCCCTCGATTTTTTGTGGCCCGACCGAACCAGCCGGCGCGGCGGCGGGAGCCTGCACATCGATCTTCACCTCCACTTGTCCCGCCCCCGGAAGCGATTTCAAGGCCGCCACCGCATCGAACTGGATTTTTTTCGCAACGCCCGTGTCAGTGGTTGAGAGAACCAGCTGAACCTCGATGTCGGAGCCGCTCAACTGTACTCCCCTCAACAAACCAAAGGAGACGATATCGCGGGAGAATCCCGGGTATTTCACAGCGCTCAGCGCCTGGCGGATGGAGTCCTGATCGATGGATGACATGGGCGGGGATTTTGCACGGCCCCACCCCGCGGGCAAGAATCGGATGTCCTGTCTTGTTCAAACCCGGGCACACAAACCCGCTTGAACCTCGCCGCCGGGACACTATTTTGACGATTCTTTCAAACAACAAACCACTATGCCATTCGAACTACCCGCACTGCCCTACGCCGCCACGGCGCTTGAACCCAACATCGACGCCCGCACGATGGAAATCCATCACGGGAAACACCACGCGACCTATGTCACCAATCTCAACAAGGCCCTCGAAAGCGCCCCCGAACTCGCGGGCAAGTCGCTCGAGGAATTGATCGGCAACCTCGCCGCCGTGCCTGAAGCCATCCGCGGCGCGGTCCGCAACAACGGCGGCGGACATTGGAATCACACCTTTTTCTGGGGTCTCATGGGCCCGAACGCCGGAGGCGCACCCACCGGCGCGCTCGCCGAGGCGATCAACAAAGCCTTTGGTAGCTTCGACGAGTTCAAAGCAAAATTCGAAGCCGCTGGTCTCGCTCGCTTCGGCAGCGGTTGGGCCTGGCTCTGCGTCAAAGCCGACAAGTCGCTCTGCATCTGCTCGACCCCGAACCAAGACAACCCGCTCATGGCAGGCGTTGCCGAATGCCCCGGCGCTCCGATCCTCGGCTGCGATGTCTGGGAGCACGCCTACTACTTGAACTATCAAAACCGCCGCGCCGACTACCTCAAGGCCTGGTGGAACACCATCGACTGGTCCGCCGTGGCGAAAAACTCCGCCGCCTGATCCACAGAATCATTCCCAACTCAAAACGCCCGACTGGAAACGGTCGGGCGTTTGATTTTGAAAATGACCCCATGCCCGA
>JBMTBF010000031.1:0-11619 GCA_049429585.1 Terrimicrobiaceae bacterium
TTCAAGAGACCCGTGATAATATCAAAAACTTGGCGGAAAAATTAACCGACGAAGTCAATGGTGTTTATCAAGATAAAGGTGGCATAGGAGATGTTTTCAGTCTAGCGACTTCACCTGCCGGATTGTTGAAATTGAGCTACAACACTAGTTTGGCTATCGAGGCGGGTAGTTCTGGAGGAAATTCTATTGCATTGAGTGTAGCGGAGCTAGGAACAAAGATTTTCTCTGAAACCGACAAGCAAGTGTTTGATGCGGATTCGGATCATGGCTTTTCAAACGGAGACAAAATTTACAAGACCCCTGGCGGGGAATTGCTGTGGTTTGCCCCATCGATTGCCACTGTCACGCGCGATAAAATCATTCAGGAATTTGGAATTGTTGCTAACCCTTACACAGTTGAAACAGATGGGGGTAAAGATTTTCTCCTAAAAACTGATGCCAATCCCCCAGTTTATCTCAATAGTGCAGATGTTTCCAGCCCGATCAAAAAAGTTTTAGGTGCTACATTGGGGCCCGAAACCTCTTTTACGGCAAAAACCGAAAACTTGATCTTGGCAGACAAGTTTACGATCGGCAATATAGGCGATTTTAGTGATGGTGATGAAATTCAGTTCACTAACTTGCCTCAAGGTTCCAACCTGCTCGAGAATACTGTTTATAGGTTGAAACATAATGCAGGGGACTCGCCTAATGTTTTTACCATTGAGGCCACAAATGGCGATATTCTGAAAATTCGATCAAGCGGTGATATTGATACTGTCACAACGAAAGTCGCTAAGATCGGTTCAAGTAATTTAGAAGCATCAATTACTCCCAAACTGGATACTTATCCATGGTCTCCAGGTTTCTATGGTGAGTTTACGCTAGGTGAAATTAATGCGGATGATTTTGAAGTCGGTGATAAATTCCAGTTTACGAATCTGCCTTCAAACTCTGGATTGAATGAAACAAATGTTTATGTAATTCAGAGTAAAAATAATAACACGATTCAAATTAAATCTTTTGATAATGCTCCTCTGTCCTTAAATGCTAGCGACATTCAGTCAGGGACAAAAATCCAGTTTTTGGATAAAACGGTTTCCTCGGGTGCGGTTGATATTATTTCTTATTCAACCAAAAATGAGAATTTATTCTATGGTGAGTTCAGCCTTGGCAACGCCGGAGGATTTCAAGTTGGTGATCAAATCAAACTGACAGGTCTGCCAAATGGATCCTCATTGAGCGCTAGTGGGGTTTACAAAATCAAATCTCTCAATGGAAATACCGTAACTATTGTTGATCAGGATGGGAATAGTTTGTCGACCAAGTTATCTGATGTAAATAGCTCTACACAAATTCGCTTGGCGAACCCTGTGACAATCACTGTCGAAGAGTCTGTAGATTTTGAAGGGCGTTCCAGAGGAATTGATGGTAGCTTTGCGAGTTATTTCAATTCTGTTGTGACTTACGTCGCTCAAGAGCTCAACACTACCAACACTCGCCTTGAGGACCAAAAGTTGAGCGAGGAAATGGCTGTCAATAGCCGAGATCAATACAGCGGAGTCTCTCAAGACGAAGAAATTACGGATATGATGAAGTTTCAACGAAGCTTCCAAGCCTCTGCGCGCCACATCAATGTCATCGATACCCTTTTGGAGCAAGTCGTCAACCGCCTCGGAGTAGGCTAATCTTATAAGCCATGAGAGTTACATTTAACGCATTTCCTGATACCCTGCTCGGTCGTCTTCAATCCCTTGGGGGAGAGCAAAACAAGGCTCTTACCCAACTCAGTACAGGGCAGCGAATCGCGGCACCCAGCGATGACGCTCCAGCCATGCAGCGTATTCTCAACCTTCGCACTGAAAAAAAGCAGAATCAGCAATTTCATCGAAATGCAACCGATGGGTTGGAACGCAGCAAGGTGACTTTTTCAACCTTGGAACAACTTAAGGACCTCCTTGTTAGATCTTCGGAATTAGCTGCAAATCTCAGCGGGGCTTCCTCTGATCAGGAATATAAGGCCAAGGCGACCGAAATCGACCAACTTATTCAACAGGGGGTGAATCTCGGTAACACCAAGCTCCGCGGGTCCTATCTCTTCTCTGGAGAGTCTACAGAGGTTGTTCCATTCAAAACAAATTTCTCTGATGGAAATATCTCTTCAGTAGCTTATGAAGGTAGCCCAAATGAGGCTTTGATGCATATCGGTGAAGGGGAGTCCATGACCATTGCCGTCTCGGCAACGGCTCAGGAAAATGGGGATGTGGCTGGCATCTTGAATGAAATGATACGCCTTCGTGATGCAATGCTCGACTTCAATTACGACGATGTGTCTGCGATTCGCACTGGCGATAATTTGGGTGGAACATTTGCATCTACTTCGGCTGCTAATTCATCGCCAACATCTATTATAAATCTTGGTAACAATCACGGGTTGAAAACTGGAGACAAGATTACGCTCAACCTCGCAGCTGGTGAGGGAACTGGTCTTGAGTCCGGAACCTATTATGTCAGTAAAATTGACGCTAACACTATCAGTCTTTCAAAAACTCCAGGCGGTGACCCGATAGAAATCACCTCAAATATTACATCTGCTTCGACATTCCAGAGGGTCGGTGGTCTTCAACATATGGAGGATACCGTTCTCTCAGCTTTATCCCGCCAAGGCACCATCCAATACCGCCTTGAGACGGCGATGAAAGATTTGGAGACGCGCTACGAAGCCACCGAGCAGTTGATTTCCAAGGACGCCGACATCGATTTTGCCGAGGCTACGGTTCGTTTGAATCGCGCCCAGATGGCCTATCAAGCAGCGATCCAGAGCGGGGCGATGATCCAGCGGAATTCTCTGCTCGACTATGTCCGTTGATTGATCTAGAAGCACACGATGCTTGTTGAAGCCGCCATATCGGGACAGGAGGAATTTGTTCCCGATGACAAGAACAATAAATTTTTCATGCCCGAGGGTCTTATCGGGCTCTCGGATTTTAAAAACTTCGAGCTGATAGTTGATCCCGATACGCTGCCGTTCGTCGTTCTGCGTTCCTTCAATGGCGATGAAATCCAGATTCCTGCGCTTGAACCGGTTAATTTCGTTCAAAATTACAAACTTAACATTGGCGACGAGGATGCCGAGACGCTCGGCTTGCGGGGGGCGGATTCGAATCCGTTGATCCTGAATGTCGCCACCATCAAATCGTTCGAGCCACAAAAGGTAACGCTCAACCTGGCGGCTCCGATTTTGATCAACCGGCGCACACGCATCGGCAAGCAAGTGGTTCTGGTGAATTACCAAGACTACTCGACCCAGCATGTGCTGATCGATGAAACCGTGAGCCACTGACCGAACCATGCTTACGCTTTCACGAAAAATCGGCGAAACCATCCAGATCGGGGACAACATTGTCCTTCTGATCAAACGCGTGGATGGCGAAGTAGTCCGCATCGGTATCGACGCTCCCAAGAGCATTCCCATCTATCGCGGTGAAATCTACGAGGAGATCAAGGCCCAGAACCTGGAGGCGATCAAGAATCCGCAGACCTCGCTCACCAAGCAAAATCTCGGAAAACTCCGCTTGGCGGCTTCATTCGCCCGCAACCTTGGCGCTCCCAAACCGGCAAGCCCGCCGGAGGCTCCCGAGCAAAAGCCCCCGACTGAGTAATCCCTCCCAGGATTTGGGTTTTCACTGGAGTTGATTTTCGGGCATCGGGCCTTTTTACTGCCCCATCCATGCCGATTCGTTTCTTCAACACGCTCACCCGCCAAATCGAGGATTTCTCGCCCCGGGAACCCGGCGTCGTGCGACTCTACACCTGCGGACCGACCGTCTACAATTTCGCCCACATCGGCAATTTCCGCGCCTATGTCTTTGAGGATTTGCTCCAGCGCCATCTCGAATTTCGCGGCTACCGCGTCGATCGCGTAATGAACCTCACCGATGTCGATGACAAGACGATCCGTGGCTGCCGCGCGTCCGGCCAAGCGCTCGCCGATTTTACCGCCCCCTATAAACAAGCCTTCTTCGCCGATCTCGACACCCTTCGCATCAAGCGTGCGAACCATTACCCCGAGGCGACGGAGGCGGTCCACATCGAGCGCATGGTTTCGATGATTTCGACCCTTGTGGAAAAAGGCCACGCCTACCGTGCCGAGGATGGTTCGGTATATTTTCGCATTCGCTCGTTTCCCGATTACGGCCATCTGGCCCACTTCAATCTCGAGGATTTGCGCGACGGCGTGCGCGTCCGAAACGACGAATACGAGAAGGAAAATGTCGGCGACTTTGCGCTTTGGAAGGCCTGGGACGTGGCGGATGGCGATGTGGGATGGGAAAGCCCGTGGGGTAGGGGACGGCCGGGTTGGCACATCGAATGCAGCGCCATGGCCACCGGAATCCTCGGGCCGGAACTCGACATCCACTGCGGCGGCGAGGACAACATCTTCCCGCACCATGAGGCCGAGATTGCCCAAAGCGAATGCTGCACGGGAAAAAAATTCGTCCGTCTGTGGATGCACTGCCGCCACCTGCAGGTCGAGGGATCCAAGATGGCCAAAAGCGCCGGAAATTTCTTCACCCTCCGAGACCTCGTGGAAAAAGGCTGGTCCGGCCGCGAGGTCCGCTACGCCTTGATTTCGGTCAAATACCGCGAGCCGCTGAATTTCACCTTCGAGGGTCTCTCCGCCGCCCGCAGCGCGCTCCAGCGCCTTGATGAATGGACGGCCCGCCTTCGTGATACCGCTGCTGGCGAGACCGCCTCTGCGCCCTTTGCCGGTCTCGAGGCTTTTGGCGAGGCTTTGGATGACGACCTGAACATCTCTGCCGCGCTCGCCGCAGTTTTCGAAACCATCCGCGAGACCAACCGTCGCATGGATTCCGCCAGCCTCCAACCAGCCGAGGCCGTGACACTTTTGAAATGGCTCGAGGGCGTGAATTCCGTTCTGGCACTTGAGCCTGACGCGGAATCAATCCCCGCTGCCGTCGAGGACTTGCTCGTCCGCCGTGCCGAGGCGCGCGCTTCGAAGGATTGGAAACTCAGCGACGCCCTGCGCGATGAAATCCTCGCCTTGGGTTGGATGGTCAAAGACACCAAGGACGGCCAAAAACTCACTACTGCCCCTCAATCGGCGGCAGTCACCCGCTAAACCCCATGTATCCCATCGACGACTTTTTCGACCTCAGCCATTGCGAACACCGCGCCCTTTTTGAAAACGCGGAGAATGTCTGGGATGTTCTTCCCAAGATCGGAGCCTACTTGAAATTCCGCATGAAGCCTGGGATTCACGGCCGCCTCATCGGCAAGCCGTTTGTGAGTGGCGCGGTCTTCGTCGGCAAAAACACCGTCATCGAGCAGGGCGCGATGGTGAAAGGCCCGGCCTGGATCGGCGAGAACTGCGAAATCCGCAATGGCTGCTACATTCGCGAGAATGTCATCCTTGGCGACGGGGTGGTGGCTGGGAATTCCTGCGAGTTCAAAAACTGCCTCGTCTTCGACAAGGCGCAGGTGCCGCACTTCAACTATGTCGGCGACTCGATCCTTGGCTTCGAGGCGCACCTCGGCGCAGGCGTGATTTTATCGAATGTTCGCCTCGACAAGGCCCCCGTAACGGTTCACGGCCCCGGAGGGAGGATTTCTACTGGATTGAGAAAGTTCGGCGCCATCGTGGGCGATCAGGCCGAGATCGGTTGCAATGCCGTTCTCAGCCCGGGATCGCTCATCGGACGCCAGAGCGTGATTTACCCCGGCAGCAACTGGCGCGGCTACCTGCCGCCACAGCACATCGCCAAGCTGGAACAGAGCTTTTCGCTCCTGCCACGGCGGATTCCTGAAGAGTGAAGTCCGGTCAGACCGGAAGCTTCATCTCGTAGTCGAAAATCTCGCCAGGCTGGAAAAACCGGTTCAGCTCGATCTTCGCGTTGTCGAGGCTGTCGGAGGCGTGGGCTATGTTTTTCATGACCGTCTCACCAAAGTCGCCGCGAATCGTGCCCTTGGCGGCCTTCGTCGAATCCGTTGGCCCGAGAAGTTCGCGGATGCGCTCGACGGCGTTGTCACCAGCCAATGCGAGGGCGATCACCGGCGTGGCGCTCATGAAATTTTCGACCTCGGGGAAGAAGGGTTTCGTGGCGATGTGGGCATAGTGCTCGCGCAACAGGCCCGCATCGGCGCGGAACATCTTGCACCCGCGGATCTGGAATCCCGCTTGCTCGAATCGTTTCAAGACCTCGCCGGCCTTGCCGCCAGTGATGCAATCGGGCTTCAGAAGAATCAGTGTGGTTTCCATTGGGGCGGACAATCTAGCGCTCGAAAAGGGCAGGGGAAGCAGATTCTTGCCCGTCGCCCGCATGGATTTTGCTTCGCGATGGGGCAGGATTTTTGGAATGTGCCTCTGTGAAATATCGCACGCCAGTTCGCATCGGCATCACAACCGGTGATCCCGCAGGGGTCGGTCCCGAGGTCATCGCGGCGGCCTTGCGGGATTTGAAACTGCCCGCCGGTTGCGAGGTCGAGGTTTTGGATTGCGGAGGGCGTCACTCGCTCGGGAAACCCACTTCCGAATCGGCCAGAGAGGCGTTCGAGGTCTTGGAAACCGCGGCCCAAAAACTCGCTGCGGGGGAATGGCAGGCAGTCGTTACTGGACCCGTCTGCAAGCGCGCCATGCACGAAGTAGGCTTCGATTTTCCAGGCCAAACGGAGTTCTTCGCCCGCCGAGCGGGAGTCGATAATTTCGCCATGTGCCTCACCGGAGGTTCGCTCACGGTGGCATTGGTCACCGCCCATGTGCCGCTCGCCAGCGTGGCCGGATTGCTCTGCTCCTCGGAAATCCTCCGCGTCGGAAAACTCCTCAAGGCCTTCCTCCGCGCCCGAGGAATGGCCAACCCCCGAATCGCCGTGTCAGGTCTGAACCCTCACGCCGGCGAAATTGGAGATCTCGGCCGCGAAGAAATCGAAATCATCGCCCCGGCGGTAGCCGAGTTGGCGGCCTGCGGCGAGTTCCAAGGCCCCTTCGCGCCCGACACCGTGTTCTACCGAGCAGTTGAGGGGGAATTCGATGGCGTCCTTTGCATGTATCACGACCAAGGTCTGATTCCACTCAAGCTCCATGCCTTCCATGAAGGGGTGAATGTCACGCTCGGTCTTCCATTCGTTCGTACCAGCCCGGACCACGGAACGGCTTTCGAGATCGCCGGTCGCGGCATCGCGCGCCCCGACAGCATGAAATCCGCGATTTGCCTCGCCGCCGAACTCGCCCTGGCAGGCTCAACGCATGGAAGGTGATAGCTTGTGGTTACGGCAGTCCAATACGGTTATGGCGAGCCCATCCCTGCCTTGGATTTTCGAGGGGCACCGCCGCGCCGCATGGAGCGGGAGCACCTGTTGTGAATAGGCGGGTAGGGGCGCCGTAGCGGTACCAAGTTTTAGGCGCGGAGTGTCGTCTTCCCCAACAAAGGTGTTTTTGATCGGGATTATTTTTTGCTGTAGCAAGAATGGCTTGGATCGCATCGAACCAAGTTTGGGCCATGCGATCGTAGCCGGTGGCATTGGGATTGTTGATTTGGTTTGAGAAAAGCGCGGGATCGATGGCGCCGTCGGGCTTCAGGAAATTCCGGTATTGGTCCACCGTGCTGACCTTCAATCCCCTCCGCTGAAAAATCAGGCACCAGCGTGTCGCGGAGGGAGGTGTTGTATTCCACAAAGGAGCCACTACGCCGTCATAAGTAAGGGTAGAAGCTTGTAGGGATCAAAATGAAAGAAAATGCACGCTGACCCCCATCCCTGAGGGTGTTCCGTTTGTCTTTTAGTTGTCGCTAAAAGCCGATCAGGCTTTCTTCACAACCACCCAATGGCCGCTGCGCGCGGATTCAAGCACGGCATCGCAGACGTATTGGGTGACTAGCGCGTGCCGGAAATCTGGATAACGTTTTTCAGCCTTGGGATCATCGAGCGATTTGAGGAACTCGGCGAGTTCATGGATGAACGAGTGCTCATAGCCGAGGCAGAGACCTGGAACCCACCAGTTGCCGGTGTAGGGGTGGTCGCCATCGGAACAATGAATGCTACTCCAGCCACGGCGGTCGCCGGGCACGCCATGGTCGAAATACGACAGACGGTTGAGATCGTGGAGATCCCAGAAAAGTGACTTGTTCTCGCCGTTGATCTCGAAGGTGTTGAGTGCCTTGTGTCCACGGGCGTAGCGGGTGCTCTCGAAAATCGCCAGTGAGCCGTTCTCAAAGCGGGCGAGGAAGGCGCAGGCATCGTCGATGGTAACCGGTTGCTTCTCGCCGGTGGCCGTGTGAACGCGCTCCTTGATGAAAGTTTCTGTCATGGCGGAGACGGAGACGATTTCGCCGTTGATCCAGCGGGCGGTATCAATGCAGTGGGCAAGCAAGTCGCCGGTGACGCCCGAGCCGGCGGCCTTGGCGTCGAGTCGCCACAGGGAGGCGCCGCCCTGCGGGAGGTCTTCGGAAATTGTCCAGTCTTGGAGGAAATTTGCGCGGTAGTGGAAAATGCGGCCGAGTTCACCGGCGGCGACGATGTTTTTCGCCAGCGTGACGGCAGGCAGGAAACGATAGTTATACCAAACAAGGTTGGGCAGTCCGGATGCTTCGACAGCTTTCACCATTTCCTCGCCTTGTGCACCGTTTAGGGCGAGCGGTTTTTCGCAGAGGATCATCTTGCCATTCTTGATGCATTCGAGCGCGATCTCGGCGTGGGAATTGTTGGGCGTGCAAATGTCGATGGCGTCGATGTCCTCTCGGGAGACAAGTTTGCGCCAGTCCGTTTCATACGAGGCATAGCCCCATTTTTCAGCGAAGGCTTTCACTTTATCCTCGTCGCGGCCGCAGACCGCTTGGCGCACTACTACGTAGCCGGAGTCGAAGAAGTGGCCGACCTGCGAGTAGGCGTTCGAGTGTGTGCGGCCCATGAAGCCGTAACCGATGAGTCCGATGCGGAGTTGTTTTTTCATGATCTTGGGAACGGGCAATCCGGCTAGTTGCCGGGCGTTTGGGAATGTGCGAATTGCGGGAAGTCGAAGGTTAAGACGAGCGGTTCCGTTCCAGTATTCTCGATTGCGACACCACCGCGATTCAGTGCGGCCTGGGTAATGAATCCGATCTCGGGGTAGATTTCGCCCAGCTTCATGTCCTGGTGATACCTCACGTCGAGCTTTCCAACTCGGCCGCGTCCGCGGTTTGTGTGGAATAGGGTGGGGCTCTCCGGACGGAAATCCGTCTTGGCACCAGGATCGAGTGTGAGACGAAGAATCGAGCACTTCTGGTCACCGAGGATATCGCCATAAACAATCCACCGTGCGTCCACTCCGTCACCGGCGAATTCCTCAGCGGTAATTGCCGGACGCGAATTTTTAAGCACGAAGTCAGGGTCCTGATTTGCTTTGAAGTCAAACGTATCAACCAAGTATTCCCAGTCTTCGTGCCGGTCCTTCGGATAGTCCTCTTCCCGGCAGGCGTAAAACGCATCAGCGGCTCCGATTCGTCCATCAAGGGTCAGGTCCTCAGCAAGAAAATGCTCGTCCATCGTCACGTGCAACTCGTGTGTGCAAAGATCCGTCGGTGAGTGCAGCACGCCATTTGGCATCACGAAGCCGTCATCAAGTTTGATCATCGTGTGCGGCGACAAATGCCGCACACCGTTGTATTCGCCCTGGCCCCAACGCTTCATGCAGGCAAGGAACTGGTCCTTTGTCACGAATGGGTATAGGCCCATGGCGGTGGTATGATAATGCGAGGGGCTGACACCGGGATTGTCGAAGGAATTGATGTCGTAAACTTCCCACTTTGCCCAATGAAGATGGTGAGGAATGGGATTCAAGTTGTCGAATTTCTTGGATACGATTGGCCAAGTGACCCTGCCGAATAGGGATTTTGAAAAGGCTGTGAGCTTCCCTCCCATGACGGCTTCCGGATTGGCTTCAATCAAATCCTGAAGGGAGATGACTTGCCCCTTTGTTGTGAGGACGTGTGCTTCTCCCTCTCGAAATGGCGCCTTTCCTGTGCGGGTATCGATGACTCCGGTCACGATTGGCACGGTGCAGCACATCCAGACTTCATCGAGGCCCGTTCCACCCATGTAGTCCGGATAATACGATTTTGCATCCAAGCGAAGGCGCTTTCCTGGTGTGCAGAATGTCCGTCCCGCATAGCGATGCAGAAGCTGCAACACGCCGTCGTTCTGATTGAGGATGTCATCGAGAATCGAATCCGATCCTCCATCGATGACATTGTGCTGTGGGTATTCGTGAAGTTTCTCTGCGAGGAATGTAGTCGAAGCAGCCATGGAAGATAGATGTTGAAGATGGGCTAATCGAGGGCCTCGTCAGCGGCGATCATCACCTTCAGGACTTCATTCCAAGTTCCGGGGCTTTCGAGCACCTCATTGGCGAACATGCAACCGTCCCAGCAGATATGGTTCATGCCGCGCTGATCGGCATCCTTTAGCCAATAGGTCGCGCACTTGGCGATGTTGAGTCTACCCTTCGGATCATTGGCCGGGCAGTGGCGGCCGGTCTTGTCATGTGATCCTGTGCCGTGGACAGAACCGTCGTTCTGCGCGACGTGGAAATCGAAGGTCCAGGGGCGGAGGGCATCCGTCATCTTCTCATAGGCCGCCCAGAACTCCTCATCACTATAGCCCTCCTCAAGCAGCGCGGCTTCCGGCGCGTTGTAACCCATCAGATAAAGATAGGTGTGGGCGAGGTCGGCCTGGAAGCCGACCACCTCTGGCATTCCGGTGGCTTCGAGCGTGTCGAGCATCGCCTTCCAAGAATGCATGCCCCCCCAGCAGATTTCGCCCTCGGCGGCTAGTCGCTCGCCGTGCGCTACGGCCACCCTGCCGGCTTCGCGGAAGGTGTCGGCGATCTTCCGAGTGTTGGCTGCCGGATCCTTGGCCCAGTCGGTGACGCCACCCGCGGAATCGATGCGGATGATTCCAGACTGGCGCACGCCATGCTCATTGAGGATTCCGGCGATGCGGCAACTCTTCTCAACAGCGAGCACGAAGTTCCTACGGTCATCCTCGGTGCCGAAGGCAGATCCACCGACTGTGCCGGGCCAGACCGGCGCGACTAGTGAGCCGACCGACAGGCCTTTGGCTGCGATCATATCCGCCATGGAGCGGATTTCACTTTCGGAGCCATCGGGATCGGTGTGTGGATGGAAGATGAAGAGATCGACTCCATCAAACTTGCGGCCACTGACCTCTGCGGCAACGGTCAGCTCGAGCATGCGCTCGAGTGTGATCGGTGGGTGGTCAGTATCAGGTTCTTTCCCGACCAGGCCGGGCCACATGGCATTGTGCAGTTTCATGGATTTAAAAGTTTAATTGATTTAAGTTTCCAGAGATGAAGAAGCGTTCTGTTGAGGGCATGGCTGATCGTTTATAGCAGACTTTAGGGCGGTTTGAAAATTTCAAGATTTTAGATTGGAGAGTGCTGCGAAACGCAGTTTTTCAAAAATCAGCGGTTGGCAAGTTTACATTCTCATTGGCAGGAGTCCGAAATTTCATGGATTTTCTGGTTTAAAGTTCTGATTGTTAGATTTTCTTGTGGTTTTACGCCGCCTGGATTCTTCCGAGTCTAATCAGTTGCGTGTAGCGGCAGAGGTTGTAAACCAAGTTTGCCAA
>JBMTBF010000032.1:0-11583 GCA_049429585.1 Terrimicrobiaceae bacterium
TGCGGAAGCGACCGATGGCACGGAAACAGTAATCGGCTTGGCGACAATGTGGGATGGGGCGATTGACGGTGCTGGGCGGGCAACAGCGGGAATCACAGAAACAGAAGGCATGGCCGTAACAACGGGTTCGGAGGAAACTCGGACGGGCGCTAATTGGGTGGAGATGGGATTGGCGACCACGGATACAGGGTTCTTGGGAATATCCAGCACGGCCGAGGCTTTAAGAACGGGACCGTCGAGAACTTTCACGCCTTTGGTCGAAGACGAAAGGGAGTGAACTTTTGTGTGGCTGAGTGAGGCCTTCAAATTTTTGATGGCTTCATCCGCCGAGGCGTGCCTTTCGTTGCGGTCGAAGGCGAACATTTTTTCGACCCACAATGTGAGCGGCAATGTCAAATCCGGGCGGTGGTTTTTGAGGGGCTGGAAGCGATGTTGCAGATGGGCGGCCACAACTTCTGGCACGGTGGAGCCGGTGAAGGGTCTCTGGAGAGTGAGAGCCTGATAAAAAACGCAGCCTAGCGAGTATAAATCCGTTCGGTGGTCGAGCGGTTCGCGGCTGAGTTGCTCAGGTGACATCATGTAAATGGAACCGACGACGGAGCCTGAGTGGTCTATCGTTTGGAGCGAGGGTTCCGCCATGGCGCGCGATTGGCCGAAATCGAGCAACTTCACTCGGTATCCGTGGCTGGGGTGGGGCTCCAGCATGATATTTCCCGGCTTGATGTCGCGATGGACAACATTTTTTTCGTGGGCGGCTCCGAGGCCGAGAAGGCATTGCGTGGCAAATTCCCGAAAGGCTTCTTCGGTCATCGGCTGGGCCAACTCCTCGAGAGTTTGCCCCAGCACCAACTCCATGACGAAATAAATCCCGTCTGCCTCCTCGATGATGTCGTGGAGCATGACGATGTTCGTGTGGTGGAAGCTGGCCATGACCTTGGCCTCGCGGCTCACCGAGTCGTCGCCTGTGTTCATTTTTTTCACCGCCACCCAGCGGTCGAGCATGGTGTCGTAGGCCAAATAAACAACGCCTGCACCACCTGCGCCGAGAACACGGTCCAAGGCGTAACGATGATTTCCAATAAACACTCTCTCCGAGTCGTTGATCATGGTGTGGATTGAACGGAGAGGCTAGGGGATCAGGACTTCGCTTTTTTCCCCTTTGCCGATTTTTTGGGCGACTCGGGTTCCGTGTCGGCAGGTGCTACCTCTGCGGTCGGTTCTTCGGGCGCGGGAGGCTCGGAGGATTCCTCGACGGCGGCGGGCGTTGGCTCCTCGGCGGGAGTGGACGGAGGTTGGTCGAAGTTGTCGGGGGATAGCATGGAATCGATCATGGCTTGGGGATCAAAGGCGCCAGAATCGGCTTCGGCAGCGGGTTCAGTTTTTTGAACCTCCGGAATGAGGGGTTCGAAAGATCGGGCAGGGGGCTCTGGCCTGGCGGGAAGCGAGGATTGGTCCCATTCGGGCACACGGGAGAGGGTTTTCTCCACGATATCGAAAATTTCCTCCATCGCCCGGTCTGCGTCGGATTGTTTGAGGATGAAAGGCTCGCGTTCCCCGGTTCCCGGATATTCGGCCCAGCCTTGGATGCCGCCATCCCGGGTGCCGCCGGTGAGGCGGGAATTCAGGATCATCGTGGTTTTTTCGGTTCCCCCATCCGGTGTGATCGAGATATGGAGGGAACTGGAGTGATCCATGAGATTCGCAACGCGTCGGGTGGACCATTTTCCTCCTCCGATGGGCGGCAGGGAAAGAGCGTCTTTGACGAAATCCTCGGAGCGGCTGACAAATCCAAATGGGGTGAGTTTCATGGTTGTGAATATCAAGTCTTCATTCGGCGAGGAGTGTCAAGTGCCCAAATGAAGCATACGGTCGGAAATCGGGTTGTTTTTTGAGATGGGAAAAAATTGCCTATTTGATTGAATCCTTTTCGGAATTCTGTAGGTTTCGCGAGCAATTCAACCGATTTCCCAAGAACAATTCGATGGCGCTTGACCGAATACTGGTGGTGGACGACACCCCGATTATCCGCAAATCCCTTGAAGAGCGCCTGCGTGGCAAGCGCTTTTCCGTATCATCTGCAGGCTCGATTGCTGAAGCCGAAAAGCGATTGGCAAACAACAGCTTCGATCTGATTTTCTTGGACATGGAACTGCCCGATGGCGATGGCCGGGTTTTTATCGAACGGATGTCGCACAGCGAGGCCAAGCCCTTGGTGGTGATGATCACGGCGAATGGAAGCGTGGAGTCGGTGGTCGAGTGCATTCGCTCGGGGGCGTTCGACTATGTGACGAAGCCCTTTTCGATGACCCAGATCGACCTGGTGATGAAAAAAGCGTCGGAGTTTCAGCGTGCGGTGAAGGTGACGGATTTTCTGAACCGCGACAGCATTTCGCGCCGTGAGATTATTGGAAAAAGCCCGGCGATCGTGCGTTTGAGGGAGTTGATCCAGCGGGTCGGTCGCACGAATGCGACCGTGATGATCTCCGGCGAAAACGGCACGGGAAAGGAACTGGTCGCAAATGAAATTTTCCTCAACAGCCAACGCTTGAACAAGCCGTTCATCAAGGTCAACTGCGCGGCAATTTCCGAGACGCTGATCGAGAGCGAGTTTTTCGGTCACGAGAAGGGGTCGTTCACCGGAGCCACGGATCAGCGCGACGGACGGTTCGAGTTGGCGGACGGCGGCACGATCCTACTCGACGAGATCAGCGAAATCTCCCTCGCGCTTCAGGCGAAGCTCCTCCGCGTGCTCCAGGAGCGGGAATTCGAGCGGGTGGGCGGCAACAAAACGATCAAGGTCGATGTGCGGGTACTCGCCACGACGAACCGGGATTTGTTCAAGGCGGTGCAGAAGGGGGATTTTCGAGAGGATCTTTACTATCGCCTCAATGTCTTTCCGATCCAGGTGCCGCCGCTTCGAGATAGAACGGGCGATGTGGAATTGCTGGCGAATCATTTTCTCGAACGCTTCTCGCGGGAGCACGGCATCAAGACGGCCGGTTTTTCTCGCGATGGCATGGCGGGCTTGGTGGCCCATAAGTGGCCGGGCAATGTGCGCGAGTTGCAAAATGTCGTGGAGCGTGCGGCGATTCTCACCGAGGAAGGCGCGCCGATCACGGCGGAGTTGATGGGGTTGGTGCCGGCAACGGTTGCCACGCCTGCTCCGGTGCAGAGTCCAGCGATTGTTGCTTCGACGCCCGCCTCCCAGGGAAATGCCGCCCCCGGCGAGGTCGTGCCCCTTCACGAGATGGAAAAAAGGGCCATCATCAATGCGCTTCAACAAACCAGTGGCAATCGGACACAGGCCGCCGAGATGCTTCAAATCAGCATCCGCACCCTCCGCAACAAGCTCGCCGAATACCGGGACGCCGGTATGGATTTGGAGACGCTGACATAGAATCCGCGGATCTCCACCGTGTTTCAAAAACTCGCCGCTCATTTCCTGTCACTCCGGGAGAAGTTGCTGGCTTTGCAAGATGCGCCACACGCCCTCGCCGGAGGAGTTGCGATCGGGATGTTCATTGGATTCACTCCTCTGTTCGGCCTTAAAACCCTTTTGTGCCTGGGCCTCGCATGGCTCCTGCGGTGCAATCCGATAGCGGCGGTGATCGCGGTGACGCTGCACGATGTGGTCACCCCGTTTTGGCCGGTGATTCTAGAGGTGGAATACAAAATCGGCTGGGGATTTCTCCGCTGGATTCACGAGGCTCCGCCCGAGTTTCACGCCATGCAATTCCACATCCACGAGGTGATGCAGTGGACGACATTCTTCACGATCGGCCTGCCTCTGCTCGTCGGGTCGATGTTTCTCTCGGCTCCGGCGGCTTTCATAGCCTATCTGCTCACGCTTCCGGTTTTTCGACGGCGAGAGAGGAGAAGGCTGTCTTTGAAAATCAATCCCACAGGCGGTCCAGACCGCGCCGCACTGCGGCAAACATCTGATCGATCTCCTCGCGGGAGATAATCAGCGGCGGGGCCATGGCAATGAGCGTGCGAATGCCGCGAACAATCACGCCTTCCTGACGAACCAATGCGGCGGCGCGGACGCCGATGGTTGGCTCCGATGCCAAGCCGGCCTTTCCGGAGCGGGGAACGACCTCCAGCGCGCCGATGAGGGCGTTTCCGCGTACTTCGGAGACGGCGGGATGCTGGGCGAACTCGTGAAGTTTCTTTTGGAAATACGGCCCCACATCGTCGCGCACGCGGTCGACGAGTCCGAGGGATTCGATCGTTTCCAAATTGGCCAAGGCGGCGGCGGCGCTCGAGGGATGGGCCGAGTAGGTGTAGCCGTGTGCAAAATATCCCGCCGAGAAAATCGTCTCGGAGATTTCGTCGCTGACCATGGTCGCTCCGAGGGGCAGGTAGCCGCTGGTGATGCCTTTCGCGAGCGTGATAATGTCGGGATCGAGGTTCCAGAGATTGCTGGCGAACCAATCTCCCAAGCGTCCGAAGGCCGTGATGACCTCGTCGGCCACGAAGAGGATGTTGTTTTTGCGGAGCAGATCGCGAAGTTCCGCCAAATAGCCCGGGGGTGGGGGAATAACACCTCCCGCACCTTGGATGGGCTCGACGAACATCGCGGCAATCGTGTCCGCGCCCTCGCGCTGGATCGTCTTGGCGGTTTCCTCGAGACACCACCTGCCGAAAGCCTCGGGATCGAGCGGGGATTGGACGCCGTAGGGATGAGGACCAGGAACATGGATGAAACCGGGCAGAGGCAGATCGAAAGGTTCATAGCATACCGGCAGGCCGGTCATGCTCGAAGCTGCGAGCGTCACACCATGGTAGGAAAACGAGCGGGAGAGAATCTTGTATTTGCCCGACTGGCCGCGTGTGTGGTGGAAGGCGCGGATGATTTTCAACGCGCTCTCGTTGGCCTCGGAGCCCGAGTTGGAAAAAATCGTGTGGTTCAGGCGAGGGGGGGATTTTTTTGCGAGAAACTCGGCGACCCGAACCGGCGGCTCTGTCGTGGTGTTGAAGAAGGATGGGTAGTAGGGAAGTTCCCGCATTTGCCGGTGCACGGCTTCGACGATCGCGGCACAGTTGTAGCCGACATTCACGCACCAAAGGCCGGCGAGCCCGTCCAGCAAACGACGGTCGTCCTGATCGATGAGGAAACACCCATCACCGGATTTGATGAGTTGCGTCCCGGTCTTGTGCATGTCGGTGTGGTGCGTGAAAGGGTGAAGATGGAATTGACGATCCAATTCACGCAGTTCGGCAGTCGAGGGGTTGTTTTTCATGCGAAAAATGTATCACCACCAAGGATCTTGCGCCATCCCCGAGACAATTCGGATTCGACTTGGGAGGGAGGGGCTGACACCTTCCACCGATGAAGTTCGTTGATCAGATTCGCGTCCATGCCAAAGCTGGCGACGGTGGCAATGGGTGCTGCAGTTTCCGCAGGGAAAAATTCATCCCGCATGGCGGCCCTGATGGCGGCGATGGAGGGCGCGGCGGGGATATCATTCTTGAAGCGGATCACGACACGGCCAGTCTGGTGGCCCTGTTTTTCGAACCCCTGATCCGCTCGAAACGCGGGGCGCATGGCAAGGGCAAAGACAAACATGGTCGAAGCGCGGAATCGACCGTTATTAGAGTTCCGATTGGAACCGTGATCCACCGCGCCGGGCAAGACCAGCGGGACGAGATCGAAGACGAGCCGATCGCCGACCTCTCGGAACCGGGCCAGCGGTTTTTACTCTGCAAAGGTGGAGATGGCGGCAAGGGTAACACCCACTTCAAATCCTCGACCAACCGGGTGCCCCGGCAATTCACAAAAGGATACCCTGGCGAGGAGGGGTGGTTTTTCATGGAACTCCGCACCATCGCGGATGTCGGCCTCGTCGGATATCCAAACGCTGGCAAGTCCACGCTTCTCAAGGCCATTTCCGCCGCCAAGCCCAAAACCGCCTCGTATCCTTTTACGACCCTCCATCCGCTTGTGGGAGTGATCGATTTGCCGGATTACCGTCGGGCCACCATGGCGGATATCCCGGGGCTGATCGAGGGAGCCCATGAAAATCGGGGGCTGGGGCATGAATTTCTTAGGCATATCGTTCGATGCAAAACGCTTTTCTATGTCATTGACATGGCTGGAAGTGAAGGGCGCCATCCTGTGGATGACTACCAAAATCTCCGTAAGGAATTGCGCCTCTATGACCCAACTCTGGTCGCCAAACCCTCCTGTATCCTTGCCAATAAGATGGATATGCCCATGGCTTCCGAAAACTTGGAGGCCTTCAAAACCCGATTTCCCAAACTCCGAGTCATTCCAATCTGCGCCGAACTTGGAGAGGGCATATTCGATATCAAGGAATATATTGATAAACAGGTTTTAAAATAGGGTTATTACTATTTATCAGATTCGTCATTTTGGATAACCTCATATTTCATCCATTTGGTTATGGTGATTGATGTTACCGAACCGTAAGCGCTACTGAGACTTTTCGGATGTAGGTTTCGAAGACGGGAATTTATACTGTGCTTTGCGGTTAGTGTCAGTTTGCCAGTTGCTTTTGAAATTACGCCGAGTCCGATTTGGTTCTGTCATCGGGTAAAAATCGAGCGGGAGAGACTTCGACGATGTCCGTCGCTTGTCGTAACGAGATCTGGAGAATGAAGATGTTCGATGTGAATATTTCAGGCGCTGAACCTGGAACGACACACCTTGGCGTATCAGGGGGGATTTATTGGAGTTTTATTCACATTGCTGGAAAACCAAGCAATGATTGGCTATAAATATAACTTCACATAATACATGTAAGAGGTAATAAAGAGGGTTGTAATTTATTCCCTATAAGTCATATGGCAAGTGGACGCATTGGAATCCCAATGTGCGTCGCGTTTCCAAGGGGCTGTTATTTAAAACGAGAGGAATCTTTCTGACGCAGAAACGCGGCGGCCAAGTCGGCGGCGCTTCGAATGTTTTCATCATCAATCACCGGATCCTCAAAGCTGGATTCAAATTGCTTGGAACGGGCTGATTGTTCAGCGAGCTTTTTGGTAATTCCACGAATTCTTTGGCCGAGAGTTGAAGCCAGCCCGATGAGCAAAATGATCGCTGCGGTATTGTGGTTGTTAAGAAATTCTTCGAGTCGTTCTCGAGAAATCTCCCAATATTGACATGGTTCGGAAGCCACAACCGAGCACATCGCGGTGCTGGGATCGAAAATATCGACTTCTCCGATCCAATCGCCCGCTTGAACATATCCGAGCAAATCGTAGGAGGCATCGTATTCCCTGCGAGCTTCGAATCGGCCTCCGACCACGCAAAAAAGCCTGCCATGAGGCTTGCCTTGCTTAATCAGAACCCCACCAGCGGGAATAACTTGAAAAGAACCATACATGGCAAGTGCGCGACGATCCTCGTCTTGTAAATTGGCTGTTATCCCGGCGCCCGGCAGTGAAAGTTCATTAGTGGTCATAAGAATTGCATTTTGAGAGTCGCTTCTGCCATTGAAACATCAGGTCGGATACCCTGCAGTTAGCATAATTTTCAAGCAAAGAAGGAATTTTTCGTTCCTATTCGCCTAGTCTGCTGGCAGGGATCGAAATTCCCTTAGAAAAAGTGGCTCCTGAGGTAGGATTCGAACCTACGACCAATCGGTTAACAGCCGACCGCTCTACCACTGAGCTACTCAGGAATCGTAAAACGAGTGCGAGATAGAAACCTTTCGGCTCCGTGTTTTCAAGCGGAATTTTAACTTTTAGTCGGCAAGGTGCACACGAGCAGATGCGTGTTCTCGTTGATTGGGGAAACTTCCATTCCGCATGCAGTCGCAGGAACTAGGAAAAACTCGGCGGGGCCGAAAGTGCGACCAGCACAGATGACAGGGTGGTCAATCGAGACCGCGAGAGCGAAGCGTCCATCCGGGCGGAGGTCGCGACTGGCAGTAGTGAGGGAAACTTTTTCGACATGGAAATACTCGCAATCGGCCACCAGTGGATCCGTGCTGGATTTCACCCGGGGTTCGAAATCCTCGAAGTCGATCGAGGCCATGGATTGCTCGATATGCAGCTCGCGGGGTTTGCCGTCGAGGCCGGTGCGGTTCCAGTCAAACACCCGGTAGGTCGTGTCGCTGTTCTGCTGGATTTCGATGATGATATTGCCCGCGCCAATCGCGTGGAGACGGCCGCTGGGAATGAAGATGCTCTCGCCGGTGCGGACAGGGATTTCGTGAAGGGCGGTTTCTACACCGCCGGTTTCGAGGAGTTTTTGAAATGCCACGCGCGTAATTCCCTTTTTCAGTCCGGCGTAAATATTCGCGTCTTCCGTGCAGTCCAAAAAATACCAAACCTCGGTCTTCGGCTCGCCGCCGAGTTCCTGCGCTTTGTGGGCTGGCGGGTGCACTTGGACGGAGAGTTTGTCTGCGGCATCGAGGAGTTTCACCAAAAGCGGAAATCGCTCCGATCGATGCGTGATGTAAGCCGCACCGAAAACCTCCTCGCGATGATGGAGCCAGAGATTGTTCAGGGTTTTTCCCTCAAACTCCCCGCCGGTCACGACGCTTTGCGCGTCCTCGCGGTCGACCATTTCCCAGACTTCGCCAATCCGCGCTCCGGGAGGAAGTTTTTTGCCGAAGCGGGACAGGCCCACACCACCCCAGACCCGCTCCATGGCAATCGGCTCAAAAGATATCGGTTGGTTCATCCGCCAACCATCCCGCCGCCGCACCGCCGAAGGCAATGGATTTTTCCGACTAACGCCGCCATAGTTTCGCGCTACTGATGCGAATCGCCCGCTGGTTCATATATGGTCTGCCCGCCGCCTTGCTGCTTCTGATCAGCTTGTCGTTTTGGAACGCCTCGCGCCTCTCGTCGGACAAGAAAAACGAGATGTCGTTGGGCTTGCTCGGCGAACCGTCCACGCTGAATCCCATCCAGCAGGCTGACAGCGCCTCGTCGCAGGTGACGGGCTCGATCTTCAATGGCCTCCTCAAATACAGCCCCGACCTCGAGATCATCGGAGACCTTGCCAAATCCTGGACGCTCCACCAAACGACCACATTTGTCTTCCGCGACGCGTCAAGCGCGGAAGCGGCGGCGGCGATTTTGCAGAACGCAAAAAAAGACTGGCCCGTCTGGAGCCTCGAGAATGTCTCGACGGACGGACGGGAGTTGAGTTTGCAACTCCGCGAGCCGGGGCTCGATACCAGTAAAAAAATCCGCTCCCTCTTTGAAGCCCCCGCCCTCGCTCCCCTCGCCAACCTCCGGATCGAAACCAAAAGCAACGCCCGCGACCTTCTCCCCGCCTTGCGTCAATCGCTGCCCTCAGACTCGATTCTCCGCGAATGGGTCGAAAGCGGTGCCGCCTTCGAAATCACCGCAGATCCCGCTCTGAAGCCTGCGATAGAGTCCTGGATCACCGCCCATGGCGGCGGCACTGTGACGGTCGGCGACCCCGTGGAGTTTCTCGCCGAGCCTGAAGTTTTGTTCACCCTTCGCGACGATGTGCGCTGGCACGACGGCGCGCCATTCACCTCCCGCGATGCGGCATTCACCTATGCGGCGATCATGGACGACGCGACCGCCTCGCCGCGCAAGCCCGACTTCGATTTGATCCTGAGAGTCGAAACGCCCGACGAACGGACTTTTCGCGTTGTTTACCGGAAGCCCTATTCTCCCGCGCTCGAGAGCTGGATGATTTCCCTGCTCCCCGCGCACCTGCTCGAGGGCAAACCGCAGGAGTGGTGGGTGAAACATTTCAACCGCACCCCCATCGGCACCGGGGCCTTCAAATTCGCCGAGTGGCGCACAAATGAATTCCTCCGCGTGGAGCGAAATCCCGATTACTTCGATGCGCCGGGGCCGTGGCTCGACGGCATCGTCTACCGATTCATGCCCGACCAACTCACGCTGCGCCTGGCCTTCGAAACGCATCAGGTGGATTTCTGGGGAGCCGAGCCGTGGACCGTGACGGCGTTTGTGGGCGATCCGAGGTTCGATGTCTTCACGAGTCCCACGAGCAGCTACACCTACATTGGCTGGAACCTGAAACGCCCATTATTTCAAGATCCCCTCGTCCGCCGTGCCCTCGCCCACGCCGTCGATGTGCCCTCGATGGTGCGCTACATCCTCTACGGGCACGGGCTCCAGAGCACCGGCATCTTCACGCCGCAGATGTGGTTTTTCGATCCCTCGATCACTCCCCTCGCCCACGATCTCGAGAAAGCCCGCGAACTCCTCGCCGAAGCCGGTTGGAAGCCCGGGCCCGACGGAATCCTTCAAAAAGACGGCGAGCGGTTTTCCTTCACCCTCATCACGAACAACGGAAACGAAGTCCGCCGCGACATCGCCACGCTCGCGCAGGACGGCCTGAAAAAACTCGGCATTGAGGTGAAGGTGGAACTCTACGAGTGGGCCGTGTTTTTGAAGAACCACATCAACAAAGGCGACTACGATGCCATGGTCCTCGGGTGGTCACTCGGCAACAGCTACGATCAATTCCAAATCTGGCACTCCTCCCAGGCGAATCCCGAGCAACTCAATGTCGTCGGCTACAAAAATCCCAAGGCCGACCGCCTGCTCGAGGACATCCGGCAGGAATACAACCGCGAGAAAATCATCGCCATGGCCGGCGAGTTGCAGCGCACCATCTACGACGACCAACCCTACCTTTTCCTCTATGTGCCCGAAGGCACGAGCGTCATGTGGAAGGATGCCTACCGCATCCGCCGTCCCGATGGTAAAGGCGGCTGGATCGACTCCCCGGTGGAAATGACCAAAGCCGGCTGGTCCTATTGGTCCGATTGGTTCTACCGCCCCGAATTCGCGGATCGCCTGCCGAAATGAAGCCACACATCGTCGTCCTCAGCGGCGCGGGAATCAGCGCCGAAAGCGGCTTGAAGACCTTTCGCGACGGCGGTGGACTTTGGGAAAACCACCACATCGAGGATGTCGCCACACCGGAAGCCTGGCACCGCAACCGCGCCCTCGTCCTGCGGTTCTACAACGAACGCCGCAAAGCCATGCTCGAAGCTCGCCCGAACCCCGGCCACCTCGAGATCGCCTCTTGGGAAAAACACGCCCGCGTTTCGGTGATCACGCAAAATGTCGATGACCTCCACGAGCGCGCCGGATCGACCTCCGTCCTCCACCTCCACGGCGAACTCGCCAAAGCCCGCTCCACCGCCGACCCAAGCCTCATCTCGCCGATCCAAGGTTGGGAAATCCTCGAAGGCGACCTCTGCCCTCTCGGCTCCCAACTCCGCCCGCACATCGTGTGGTTCGGCGAAGCCGTCACCGAGATGCCCCGCGCCGAGGAAATCACCGCCACCGCCGATGTGCTTGTGGTTGTCGGAACCTCCCTCCAAGTCTACCCCGCCGCCAGCCTGGCCTGGGCAGCCCCCGAAAAAGCCCGCCGATTCCTAGTGGACCCGAATCCTCCCGCCGCGCCCGATTTCGAAATCCTCCCCCACCCCGCCTCCACCGGGCTCCAAAAAGTCACCCAAAAGCTCGGGTTTGCCTAAAACCTCCCGCTGACGCCAAGACGCCCTCTTTCCGGTATCCGCCTTCCGCTTTCAAATTTCTTTCTGCTCCCCCCGTAAACGAAAGAACTCACCCGGAGGCGCGGAGCACGCG
>JBMTBF010000033.1:0-11373 GCA_049429585.1 Terrimicrobiaceae bacterium
TGCATGTTGTGGGTGACGATCACGATGGTGAACTCCTGTTTCAGTTCGCGAATCAACTCCTCGACTTTCACGGTGGCAATGGGGTCGAGTGCGGAGCATGGCTCGTCCATCAACAGAATTTCCGGGCGGTTGGCGATGGCGCGGGCGATGCAGAGGCGCTGCATCTGGCCACCAGAGAGGCTGAGGGCGCTTTCGTGCAGGCGGTCCTTCACCTCGTCCCACAGCGCGGCGCCTTGGAGGCTGCGTTCCACGGTTTCATCGAGAACGGCTTTTTTGTTCTGTCCGGCGACGCGGAGCGGATAGACCACATTTTCGTAGATCGATTTCGGGAAGGGGTTGGATTTTTGAAATACCATGCCCACGCGCTTGCGGAGCGAGATCACTTCAATGTGGGGATCGTAGATGCTTCGTCCGTTGACGACGATGTCGCCCGTGTGGCGGATGCCGTCGATCAGGTCGTTCATGCGGTTGAGATTCCGCAGGAGGGTGGATTTGCCGCAGCCGGAAGGGCCGATGAACGCAGTGACCTGGCGCTCGGGAATCTCCAGCGAGATGTCGAAGAGCGCCTGTTTTTTACCGTAGAAAAAACTGAAGTCGCGGATCGAGATGAAGTCCGCTCGTCCTTCGGTGGTGGTGTTCGCGATGGTTTCCATGGGTTGGGCGGCGGGCTTAGAAAGCACCGGTGGCGTATCGTTTTCGGAGTTTCTCACGGATGAGGATGGCTGCGAGGTTGAGAACAACAACTAAAAGTATCAGAAGGAGAGTGGTCGCGAAAACCATCGGTTTGGCCGCCTCGGAGTCCGGGGATTGGAACCCGAGGTCGTAGATGTGGAAGCCGAGGTGCATGAATTTCCGCTCGAGGTGGACGAACGGAAAATCGCCGTCGATCGGGAGGCTGGGGGCGAGTTTCACGACGCCGACGAGCATGAGCGGAGCAACTTCGCCGGCGCCGCGTGCCATTGCGAGGATGAGGCCGGTGAGGATGCCCGGGATCGAGGCGGGGAGGATGATGCGCTGGATCGTCTGCCACTTCGAGGCGCCGCAGGAGAGGGAGCCTTCACGCATTCCGCGGGGCACGGCGGCAAGGGCCTCCTCAGTGGCGACGATCACCACGGGAACGGTCATCAGGGCCAAAGTGGCAGCCGCCCAGAGGATTCCTCCTGTGCCGAAAGTCGGGGTGGGGAGGTATTCGCCGAAGAAGGTGCTGTCGATCGACGAGCCGACGAAATAGACAAAAAAGCCGAGGCCGAAGACGCCGAATACGATCGATGGCACGCCGGCGAGGTTGTTCACGGCGACCCTTACGGCGCGAACGGCGAATCCTTGTTTCGCATATTCGCGGAGATAGATGGCGGCGACGACGCCAAAGGGAACCACAGCGAGGCTCATGAGGAGTGTCATCACGAAGGTTCCAAAAATGGCGGGGAAGATGCCGCCTTCAGTGTTCGCCTCGCGGGGGTCGAGCGTCAGGAAGTTCCAGATATTGTGAAAAAACAGTGCGGCCTTTTCGGAGGTGTCGAGGGTGTTCGGCAGGGTGAAAGCGACGAGATCGCCGATGGGAAGACGGCGCTCGGTGCCGTTCGGCGTTTTGTAAACAAGCACGCTCGCAGTCTGCAGGGCGCGGAGTTCGCGGGCTTTGGCGGCGAGGATTTGGTATTGGGCGTCAAGCGCGGCGATTTGCCGGAGGGATTCCGGGGAGCCTTTTCCCTTGGCGCGGAGGTCGGTGATGCGGGAGTTGATGGCGCCGATGTCGTGTTTTTCGATTTTTTCAATTTCGATGCGGCGGGCGGAGGCTTCGGAGTCGAGTCGTGCGAGGGTTTCGTTGAAGGCGGGGGAATCGGCTGGGATGGGCGATCCGTCGGCAAGTTGGAGGGATTGCGGGAAAGCGAAGGCGATGCCGTATTCCATCCTCTCGAGCCGGTAGATCCCGCGTGGCTCCGAGGTCGAGGCGATATCGGCGTTGTTGATGAACGCGAAGCCCGAGCCGTTCACATCCTTGTTGCCGACGAAGACCTGAACTTCGGTCTGGTCAGCGATTTTTTCGCCGTTCGGGCCGAGGATTGGAATGCGTTTTTCGCGGGTTTGGATGATCTCGCCGGCAAGGATGTCGCCGGAGTTGGGGAGAGGATTTTTGACTCCGGGTTTGAGCCGGATTTCCACGATTTTCGAGGGCCAGAAGACGGGAAGGCCGTTGGACACAATGATGCCGAGCAGGCCGAAGACCATGAGGAGGCCGAGGGAAAGGCCCATGGCGGTGAGCCAGACAAATGGCTCGCCCGGGGCGGCGTGGGTGCGGGTGAGTTCGTGGGCCTTTGTGTCCGTGTCGTTCATGGCCTAGATCGTTTTGAATTTCTCGCGCAGGTGCTGGCGGAGAACCTCGGCGATGGTGTTGATGGCAAAAGTGAGTAGGAACAGCACCATGGCGCCGAGGAAGAGGGTGCGGTAGAGGGTTCCGTGGTGCGGGGCTTCGGGGAGTTCCACCGCGATGTTCGCCGAGAGGGTTCGCATACCCGAGAAGATGTTCCACTCCATGATCGGAGTGTTGCCGGTGGCCATCACAACGATCATCGTTTCGCCCACGGCGCGGCCGAGGCCGATCATGAGGGCTGAAAATATGCCCGCCGAGGCGGTCGGCATGACGACGCGCAGGGCGGTTTGCCAGCGGCTCGCGCCGCAGGCCATCGAGGCCGTGATGAGGGGCTTGGGGACATTCGAAAGGGCGTCCTCCGTGATAGTGAAAATGATCGGGATCACCGCGAAGCCCATCATGAAACCCACGACGAGCGAATTGCGCTGGTCGTAGCCCGTGCCCGTAACCGCTGGCCACCAAGCGCGGAAGTCGGCGGTTTTTTGGCCTGTGGCTGGATCGGTGACGACAAAGGCGATGGCCTCGAAGGCCGGGCCAAGCCACCAAAGGACGCCCGCGCTGGCGAGGAGCAGGGGGAGGAAGACGATCCACTCCCAACCAGGATGAATGAATTTGCGGATCTGGATCGGGAGGTGGCTCCAGAAAAACCCCGAAAACGCCGCAACCACAGGTACGCCGGCGGCGACGAGAAGGAGGGACGGGACCTGGCGCTCGATGAGCGGTGCGATATAGATCGCGGCGAGAAAGCCAAGCACGACCGAGGGAAGCGAAGCCATGATTTCCATCGTCGGCTTCACGGCCGAGCGGAAGCGGGGATCGAGGAATTGCGAGGTGTAGAGGGCCGCGAGGAGGGCGATCGGAACGGCGAAAAGCATGGCGTAGAGCGTGCCCTTGAGCGTTCCGAAAATCAGAGGCACGAGGGAGTATTTGGGTTCGAAGTCGTCGCTGCCTCCCGTGCTTTGCCATTCCCACTTCGGTCCGGGCGCGCCCTCATACCAGACCTTGCCGAAAAGCGCCTTCCAACCCGAGTCGGGGTGGGGGTCGTTAATTTCGAAAAAGTGGAGTTTGTTGGTGGAGTCCAGGACAGCGAGCCGGTGGTATTTCCCGCTGATGACGGCATTCGCCACGGGGTAGGGGACGCTCGATTGCCAGCGGATCGACTCGGTGGTCGAGTAGCGGAGGGACAATTCCTTGCCGCCGCCGAGGAGAAATGCCTTGTTGCGAAGGGTGGAGACGAGGAAGACCGGGCTTGCGCCGAGTTTCGGGAATTCATGGGTGAGCCCGTAGAGGCGTTCCTTGCCGCCCTCCGGATAAAACAAGCTGAACACGCGGTTCGCGCCCGAGTCGTTCGCAAAGGCGATCGAGACATCGCCGAAGATGAAATTCGCCGCATTGATGTGCTGGTCCTCCAAATCACCGAACGGCGTGAAAATCTGGCGCAACTCGAACTTGTTTCCAGCGAGGACGAGGTAGCAGACCTTGCCGCTTTCCGTCAGGACCACCACGGAATCGCCGGTGACGGGAACAAGGATTTTCTCGGGTCGGCCGGGGATGAGCGGGGTGAGGTCATGGCTTCCCGCCGGCTCCTCCTTGCTTTTGCCCATGAGCGATCGCTTCCGCTTGAAAAGCGAGGCCGCCACTTTGTTCGTCTCTCCGTCCGATTGGAGGGCGACGACGAGCTTGCTGGTGCCGGAGTCGCCGTAGGCGATGTCCGTAACCGGCAGGCCAGGGTCGCCGATGGGGGACTGGGACTCGGCCTTCGGCGCGACCTCCACCAGTTGGCGTCCTTGGACTTCGCGCGATGTGTGGTTCGGCGAAACGAGGACAAATTGCCCGTCCGATGTGCCAAGGATGATTTTTTGTTCCCTCTTGTTCAGCGCGGCCGCCGTGATCTGTCCGGTGATGCCGAGGTCGAGCGGTTGGTCGCGCATTTCGCCGGTTTCGTAATCCACCACAAACAAGGATCCGTCCGGCTCGACCAGAAAAGGCTTCGCGCCCCACTCATCGATTCCCAGCAGGGCGAATTTTGTGTCCGGGAGTTGGATGCTTTTCAGCGGATTAACGCTCGCCGGGGTGAAGAGCGGCCAGATTTGCAGGAAAATAAAAACGAAAATTCCGAGGACGGAGGTGATGACGAGCGCGCCGCCGAATTTGATGAAAACCGTCATGAAACGATCCACGAACAGCGTCATTCTCGCCGTCTGGAATCGGCTCTGGTCAGTCGCATGGCCGGGTAGCTGTGTTTGTTTTTTCGGCATTTAGTAACTTGGGGGCAACGGGATTTATGGAATCCTCGCGCCGGATTTTCGGAATGTTCGAGGAAGACTAGCGAATTGTTCCGGCGTGGCGAGCCTCAACCGCCATGTGGCGGAATTGTCACAATGGGGCTGCCAATTTCCGCGTCAGGCGTCAGGTTCGGCGTTGAGGAACCACTGGAGGAGCTCCATGCGGGAGGTGACATCCAATTCCTCGAGAAGGAGGCGGCGGGTCTGGGGATTTTCGAGGACGGTCGAGGCGACGAGGTCGGTGAAGGCGCCGTGGTGTTGAATGGAATTCAAGTGGCCCATGAAGCCCTCCGGGATGCCGAGTTTCTTGAGAAGATTCGACTCGAAGGTTGCGGTGATTTTTTTGCGGAGCGACTCGAGTTTCGGGGAGCTTTCGATCGGGTCGGTAAGGATGGCGATCCGGACGATGGGGTAGGGTTCGAGACGCATTTCTTGGAATTCCACCCGGGCGAGGCCCTGCAAAACGAGATTCGAGGTTCCGTCCTCGTTGTGCACGCAGGCACGGACCACGCCGAGTCCCCCGATGGGATCGTAGTTGGAATCGTCGCCGAGCGTGTGGGCGATGGAAAAAACGCGGTTGCCATTGAGGCACTCGGCGAGCATTTCACGGTAGCGCTCCTCGAAAATTTTGAGCGGTAGCATGGCGCCGGGGAAAAGACTCACCCAGGGGAGAATCATCACCCCGGATTGGTCTGGAAAATCCGGACGCTGGTTGGCTGTCATGGCGATCCGTTACGAACGGAAACCCTTCACGGGTGCGAAATCTTCTTTCTCGGGGAATTCTAGAAAACCGTCGGCTCGCCCTCCTTGAGAATGCGGATGCTATCGAGCACTAGCTTGTCGGCGCCATGGCGGATGAGTCGCTCGGGGGGTTCATGGAGGGGTTCGTAGCTCAGGCGGAAGGTGCCGTAGTGCATGGGCACGAGAGTGCGGGCTTTGAGTTGCAGAAAGGCGTCGATCGCCTGCTCGGGGTTCATGTGGACATCGCGCTTCGTCGGAGCCTCGTATGCGCCGATGGGCAAGAGGGCGATCTCCACCGGTAACCGCTCGCCGATTTCTGTGAAACCCTCGAACCATGCGCTGTCTCCGCAGTGGAAAATCGAGCGCCCTGCGTATTCGATATGGAATCCGCCAAAACCTCGGTGGCTGTCGTGCAGAACGCGCGCGCCCCAATGTCTCGCCGGAGTGAGGGTCACCTTCAGACCGCCGATCTCGAAGTTCTCCCATTGGCGGAGCTCCTGCACATGGTTGAAACCGAGGCCGTGGACCAAGCCGCCGACATGCTCAGGAACTACAATCGCCTGGTCGCTAGCGATAGTGCGGAGGGTTTTCCGGTCGAGGTGGTCGAAATGGGCATGCGTAACCAGCACGAGGTCGATCGCGGGGAGGTCGTGGATTTCAATTCCGGGTTGGCGGAGGCGTTTGATGACCTTCAGCCACTTCGCCCAGTTCGGGTCGATGAGGATGCTGTGCTCGGGGGTTTGGATGAGGAACGAGGCGTGGCCGATCCAAGTGATGCATAGCTCGCCTTCGCGGAGTTCGGGATAGACGGGCTTGGTTTTTTCACCATGGCGCTTGGTGAACATCGAGGGGATGACAACCTCGGCTAGGAAGTTCCGCCTGTGCCATCCGGAGCCGAGCTTCATATCCACATGCAAGTCCGGCTTTTCCCGTGCGGCTATTTTTTTCTCGATAAACTTGCGGACCATGTGCGAGAGGAATTGTCCGTGATCGTTGAGGAAAAGCAAAGCCTGCGGAGGGAGGCGCGCAGGACATTGAAGGGGTTGCCGAAGATTCGCAGCCGTTCGGCGGGCTTGGAAATCCTCGGCCACATGGCGCTCTGGCTGGAGTGGCATCGCTCGAGTTCGGCTTGTTTCTACTGCGCCCTGCCGTCCGAGCCGCAACTTCTTGTGCCATGGCCGGACGGAAAAAAAATCTCCCTTCCGCGGGTCTCGGGCGAGGATTTGAAACTTCACTACGCCGCTTCGTCCGAAGAATTGATCGAAGGGAAATTCGGCATTCTCGAGCCGAAGGCGAATGCCCCGAAGGCGCCGTTCGAGGCCGATTTTATCTTTGTTCCTGGCTTGGCGTTCGACGCCGCCGGTGGGCGCTTGGGGCGCGGGGCGGGATACTACGACCGGCTACTTACCAAGTTCCAAGGAGTTCGCGTCGGGGTGTGCTTCAGTGAACTTCTTGTCGACCGCGTGCCGTGCGAGGATCACGACATCCGGATGGATTTCGTGGTAACGCCCGAAGGGATTATTTCCTGCGAGCCTTGAAGTAGGCCCTCAGGCTCGGGCGCGTGAGGATTTCCGCCGGTTCCTCGCGGAGGTTGGTGGCATCGATCAAATGCTCGAGCAAAACCAGCGTGGCCGCCGCATCGCTCGCCGCATCGTGCCAACGAAAGCCCGGCCAGGAGATGAGTTTTTTTTCGAGGCCCAGCGATACGACGGCCCTGCCAAGCGCGTGGGATTCGAGCGTGGGGTGGATCGCCCTCACGAGATGGAGCGTGTCGATCCATGGGCCGAATCCGTGAAAGGGAAAAACATTCAGGAAACGCTTCTCGGTGGAGCCCCCGTGGGCCACTACCCAGCGGCCCGCCATCGCCTCCCGGATTTTCGGCCAGAGATCGATCAAGGCGGGAGCGTCCGCGAGCATTTCGTCGGAAATGCCATGAACCTCGCGCGCGGCCCAGGTCACGGGGCGCGTGGGTTTCAGATACGAGTCAAGCACGCGCTCGAGTTGGGAGCCGTTCCAGTGGACGACGGCGATTTGCACCGGTTCGTCCGTAAGCCCGGGCGCGGTTCCGGCGCTTTCAAAATCGATCGCCGCAAACCTGACCTCTGAAATTTTCAATCCTTGAGCAGGGCGGCTGTGGTTTCCCAGTCCATGCAGGCGTCCGTGATCGAGACGCCGTATTTCAAGCTGGCGGGATCGGAGCCGAGCGGTTGGCTGCCGAAATGCAAATGGCTCTCGAGCATCGCGCCAATGAGGTGGCGGTTGCCCTCGCGGCGCTGGCCGAGGATGCTGTTCCAGACCTCGGGTTGGCGTTTGGGGTCCTTGCCGGAGTTTGAATGGCTGCAATCCACCATCAACGCGGGCTGGAGACCGGCTTTGCGGAGCGCCTGCTCGGCCTGGGCGACATCGTCGGGAAGGTAGTTCGGTCCGTTCCGCCCCCCGCGGAGAACGACGTGGCTGTCGGGGTTTCCAGCGGTTTTGATGATGCTCGTGGCGCCGTCCTGATCGATCCCGAGGAAACTGTGCTGGGTGCAGGCCGAGGCCATTGCGTCGATCGCGGTTTGGAAACTTCCGTCCGTGGCGTTCTTGAATCCCACCGGCATGGAAAGTCCGCTCGCCATCTCGCGATGGGTCTGGGATTCCGTCGTGCGGGCGCCGATCGCGGCCCAGGTGATGAGGTCGGCGGTGTATTGCGGGATGATCGGATCGAGGAATTCGGTAGCTGCGGGAAGACCGAGTTCGAGGATGTCCAAAAGCAGTTTTCTCGCGAGCAGGATACCCTTCGCCATGTCGCAGGACTCGTCGAGATTCGGGTCGTTGATGAACCCCTTCCAGCCAATGGTCGTGCGGGGTTTTTCAAAATAGACCCGCATGATGACGAGGTAGCGGTCGGCGACCTCGCGCGAGAGGACAGCGAGCTTGCGGGCGTATTCGAGGGCGGACTCCGGATCGTGGATCGAACACGGGCCGACAATCACAAGCATGCGATCATCCTCGCCGCGCAGGATCGCCTTTGCTTCGCGGCGGGTGTTTTCGACCAGGGTCAATTGATCCTCGCCGACAGGAAGTTGTTCTTTGATCTGCGCGGGGGTGATCAGGCGCGTGACCCCAACCACCCGCAAATTTTCCACCGAGTGCGGCGGGGTTGTTTCTGCAAAAAGCTGTGCTGTCGTTTTCAAAATGGCCGGGAAACATCCTAGAAACCTTTCCCCCATGCAAACCAATGTTGTGCCGCCAAAGGGTGCGGACCGGCAAAAAATCGGCTTGTCGCGAAGGGGGAGGGGTCTCATTTTTCCAGCATGATTCCCTTTTTGATCGCCGGTGGATCGGTCCTCACAACGCTTGTCGCCCCCGAGCCGGTGGACGCCATCAACCACACCTTGATGGGTGTGAAAGTGAAAGCCAAGGAGGTCGTCACCCGCAACGCTTGGGGCACGCCGATGATGCCTGATGGCAAAGGAAGCTACAGCCTCATCGCGCCACCCGATCCGGTTTCGATCGAGCGCAGCCTCATCCAACCTCCGAAAACCGAGGCGCCGGTTTATTATCCGGACAAGCCTTACCCTCTCGCTTCGTTGCCCGAAAAACCCGAGTTGAAGGAGCCATCCATCGAGCCCTCTGTGCCAGTGGTGGTGACGCCCCAGGTCGAAGCCGCGCCTCCGATCGAGGAACCGGCTGTGGTCGAGGAACCGGCCGCTGACTCCGCCGAGGCATCCGCCGACTCCGCCGAGGCTCCAGCTCCTTAGTGGAAATGGTTTCCGGTCCGTTTTCCTGGACCCTTGACTGGAGTTAAAGCCGATTTCTTGAGCGCCAACCACTGCCCGCCGGGCTCGTTCAATGTTCATTGGTTCAATCTGATGAACGCCGTGTCGTTCCAGATCATTCTGGGGGCGCCGCTCATCCTTTACGCGAAGAGCATCGGAGCGAGTTCCACCATCATCGGCGTGCTGGCGGCCTTCACGCCGATTCTGACAATGCTCCAATGGCCGGCGGCGAAATATTTGCCGGTCTACGGCTATAAAAGATTTGTCCTGACCGGCTGGAGCCTGCGGTTGGTCTTTGTGTTTCTGGTGGCCCTTGTGCCGCTGATGGGATTCCTCGACTCCGCCAGCAAGCTCGTCCTGCTGGTGCTTTCGCTCTTGGTTTTCAACACGCTTCGCGGGATCGCCTCGGCAGCTTGGATGCCTTGGATGGCAGGCTTGATCCCGGACGCGGCCCGCGCCGCATTCATCTCCCGCGACCAGGTGGCGCTCTTCGTGGGTTCGCTGATTTCCCTCGTCCTTTCCTCATTCATGCTCGCGGGCGAAATTTCGCCCTGGGAGTATTCGCTGGTATTTTTTGTGAGCGCACTGGCCGGGTTGATGTCGCTCGTCTTTATCAAAAAAATCCCCGAGGTCTCCGCCGGTTCCGATTTGGGGCAGGCATCGCATCCCGTGCCGTGGCGTAATATGCTGTTCCATCCTCCATTTTTCTCGCTTCTCATCTTCAATCTCCTGTTCGTCCTCGTGGTCGGCAGCCTGGGCGTTTTCACTGTGGAATACCTGCACGAATTCCCGGGATTCGACGCCTCGCAGGTTCTTATCCTTTCAGGAATTTCGTTCGTCGGCTCGTTGGCCGCGCTGCCGTTTGTGGGTCGCCTGGTGGAGCGTCACGGCGCCAAGCCAATCCTTGCCGTTTCGCTCGGCCTCATCAGCCTGGTCATCCTCGGCTGGTTCCTTGTGGCGGCCGG
Source organism: Terrimicrobiaceae bacterium (assembly GCA_049429585.1). GTDB lineage: Bacteria > Verrucomicrobiota > Verrucomicrobiia > Chthoniobacterales > Terrimicrobiaceae > UBA967. Next base: position 10,121 of record JBMTBF010000033.1, read on the forward strand.
AATTTTGCCCTGCTCGAAGCGGCTCATCGGATCGCTGAACTTCCTCTCCGGAATGGCAGGCGCGGCGTTCAATGTCGCAAATGGCCGCCTAGCCCTGGCGACAATGCCCGTGATGGGCCGCAACCATTTTTGCGCGATGTTCTCAGTGATCACGAGCCTCGGACTCGGCGCGGCACCGGTCGCCTGGGGCATATCGCTCGATGTGATCGGAACCTACGAGGTGGTCACCGGCGTGTTTCACTGGAAGCGACACAGTATCTACTTCGCCGTTCTCTTTGGTCTGAATATTTTCACCATCCTGCAAACCCGGCGGCTCCACGAATCGACTTCTTTTGAAATCGGTCGAGAGGGCCGCTAGGCTTCCAATTCGCCTTAAGAAAACCATGATCATCGTCCTTCGCCCGCACACCCCGCGCCAACTTGTCGAGGAGGTCGTCTCCGAAGTCGCCAAACTCGGCTACGAGCCGGCTCCCATCCACGGCGCCACGCAGTCGATCATCGCCGCCATCGGGGATGAAAACACTCACCAAAATCTCGAATCCCTGACCGCTCTGCCGCAGGTGGAGCGTGTTCTTCGAGTCCAGAAACGCTTCAAACTCGCCAGCCGTGAATCGCAGTCCGCCGACACCGTGGTCGATGTGGATGGAGTCAAAATCGGCGGCGGGCATTTCGCCATGATGGCTGGACCGTGTTCAGTGGAGACCGAGGAGCAACTCCTCGCCACCGCGCGTCAGGTGAAGGCCGCCGGGGCGAAAATCCTGCGCGGGGGCGCCTACAAGCCCCGCACCTCGCCCTACGAATTCCAGGGCCTCGGAAAGGAGGGCCTGCGGTTGCTTGAACTCGCCCGCCGCGAGACCGGCTTGAAAATCATCACGGAGGTTTTGAGCGAGCGCGATGTCGAGCATGTCGCCGCCTCGGCCGACATCCTTCAAATCGGCGCGCGCAACGCCCAGAATTTCCAACTCCTCATCGAGTGCGCGAAGACCGGCAAACCCGTTCTTCTCAAGCGCGGCATGAGCGAGCGCATCGAGGAATGGCTCCTCGCCGCCGAATACCTTCTCGCCCACGGAAACCCCAAGGTCATCCTCTGCGAGCGCGGCATCCGCACCTTCGAGACCTACACCCGCAACACGCTCGACCTTGCCGCCGTGGCGATCGCCAAAAAGGAATCCCACCTTCCCGTCGTTGTCGACCCCAGCCAGGGTTGCGGCCGCTCCGATCTGGTCACCGAACTCTGCAAGGGAGCCGTGGCG
>JBMTBF010000034.1:0-11276 GCA_049429585.1 Terrimicrobiaceae bacterium
TCCTCGGGCAGCGGGTAGTCGACCCAGATGTTGAACATGAAGCGGTCGAGCTGGGCTTCGGGAAGCGGATAGGTGCCCTCCTGCTCGACGGGGTTCTGCGTGGCGAGGACGAAGAAAGGCTGGGCGAGCTTGTAGGTGGTGTTGCCGGCGGTGACCATTTTCTCCTGCATGGCTTCGAGGAGCGCGGCTTGGGTTTTTGGGGGGGTTCGGTTGATTTCGTCGGCGAGGAGGAGGTTGCAAAAGATGGGGCCTTTGATGAACCGGAATTCCTTTTCGCCGGTGGCCTTGTTGGTTTCCAAAACATCGGTTCCGATGATATCGCCGGGCATGAGGTCGGGGGTGAACTGCACGCGCTTGAACTCGAGGTTCAAGACCTGGGCGATGGTTTTAACCGTGAGGGTTTTTGCCATGCCGGGCAGGCCGATGAGGAGGGCATGCCCGTTGGCGAGGATGCACATGAGGATTTGGTCGAGAACCTCGCGCTGGCCGATGATGACCTTGCCCACCTCGTTGCGGATGCGGTCGGTGTAATCGCGCATTTTTTCAACCAGCGCGAGTTCGTCCGGCGAGGCACCGAAGTCCTGCGGAGGCGGGGCGGGAGCTTTTGGCGGAGCGGCGGGGGCCTCGGGCTTGGACGCCGGAATTTCCTGCTTGGGCGCCGCCGGTTCGGCGGCCACTACGGGCGCGGCCGCGACAACAGGGGCGGCGGGAGCCTCGGCGGGAACACAGTGGTAAACAAAAGCGGTCTCGCCGATCTGGATGCAATCGCGATCCACGAGTGCCTTGATTTGGACAGGTTGGCTGTTGAGGAAAGTGCCGTTGGTGCTGTTGAGATCGGCAATGACCCAGCCTCCATTCTCCGCGCGGAGTTCGGCATGGTTCGAGGAGACCATGGGATCTCCCTCGATGCGAAAGGCGCAGGTGTCGGCACGACCGAACCGCACACTTTCTCCGGAGAGTTGAAACTGTCGCCCGGCATTGGGCCCTGCGGTGAATTCGATGATGTGTTGCATGCGGTGGAGCGGGTTCAGTTGAGTTTCAGATCGCCGATGTCCTTGACCTCGGAGGCGACGCGGATTTTGGCGAGGTCCGGGGCGTGGTGATAGACGATCGGGGGGGCGTCGATCGGTGCCCAGAATGGATAAATGTTTCTTGTTTTTACAATCTGCCAGCCAATGCCGACCTCCTTGAGGATAACGAGTTTGACAGTGCGCTTGCCATCCTCGCGGGAGAATTTCCCCTCGTGTGTGGTGAGCATCAATTCCGAACCTTTATTGCGGTAGTAACTGCCTATCAAGCGGGCTTCGTTGCCGCGTCCGGTCTGCCCCTCGAGGCGGTTGATGACCTTTTCAATGAAATAGGGTTCCGACTTTTGAAAAGTGGCATTGATGCTTTCCCGGTCCTGCGGAGTCAGGGTATCGCCGTCGCGGGAGAGCGTGGCGCCTTCGTAAAAGGAGCCGGGATAAAAAACGATGAGGTCGTAGCGTCCGGGCGGGAGGCCCTTGAAGGAAAACGAGCCGGGGTTGGCGGGATCGAGCTCGCCTTTGAAGAGATTCTCAGGCTCGGACGCGGAGGAGGCGACGATTAGCTCGATTGGCGCCGCAGGACTAGTAATTCGACCTGTGATGCCGCCAGTAGCCGAAGGGTCAGGTTGGGTGTAGAGACGGGTGTTTTCGGCGACTTCTTTAGCCTGCGGGGTTGAGGCACCAAAAAACAAAGCGACGGCAAGGAAAACAAAACGGCGGAGTATCATGGTTGATTCAAGTATTCCTCAAGGCTGGCAGCAACGGGGTGGTATTTCATGCGGTCCAGGATGCTCTTCACGATGACGCGTGTCGGCGCTTTGGTATCCGGGAGTTCGGCAGAGCACTTGATGAGAAGCGTGGTGGCGTCGGGCAGGAAGCTGGAGGCGTCGATCAAGGTGCAATACGCGGCCAGCATGGGGTAGGCGCGATCATGCTTGCCAGTGGCAATATTCCACTCGGCCTCGCGCAAAATGTAATCGCCGCCAACCTTGGAAAGCGGGAACTGGGCTTCCCATACCTCGAGGGCCTCGCCGGCCTCCCGGTAAAGACCATTTTTGGTGAGCATCCGGACATTTTCGGATAGGGAGACTTCCTGAAGGGCTGCGGATTTTTTACGGCCCTTGGCTTCCTCGCGGGCCTTGAGAATTTCCGCAAATCCAGCCGCGGCTTTCGGTTTGGGTTCAACCGCAGGGGCATCGGAAAGAACTTTTTCGTAGGAAAGCTGGTAGGTCGAGGCGGCAGGCTGAGACGCATTGCGGGATGCACGGGCGACCGCTTGGGCCCGGGAATACTTGCTCGTTGCGTCATTGAGATCTCCTTGTTGAAACGCAATATCTCCAAGGCGAATCAATGCCTTCGCCGTAGCGGAATTATTGGTTGCGGCCAGCGGCTCGAGAATAGCCTTGGCTTTGGCCACATCGCCCTGGCTACGGAGGAGAATTTCGGCCTCGCAAAGCTTCAATGTCTGCAATCGATCCGGCGTTTTTGTGCTTTTGCGAATCGCATCGATCCAACGAAGGGCCTCTCCCGGATCACCATCCCCCAAAGTGTCCACGAAGCGGTCCTGGAGCCAGAGATACTGTTCCGGAGACAATTGACGGGCCATTGTGGCGGAGTGCTTCTTAAAAAGTTTAGCGAGAATTTTACCCTCGGTCGAACCGCCAAGTGTCCGGAAAAAGTTATTCCAATGCTCGGTGGTCCACTGGGGTATCGCATCGCGCGAAGTCGGGGATTCGGAAACCATGAAGTCCACGGCGGCTTGGTAAGCCAGCTGGTTCGCGAGCTTATTCAAATCCGCCGCTTCAAATGGTGATGGGTAGAATTCAAAGGTGGACTTGGAGACACCTTTCGAGGATTTGGCGGTGAGGGTTGCCGAGACCACTTGCAAACCCGGGAAAATCCAACTCACCCGCTCACCGCTGGCTGTCGAATTATCAGAAAAAGTCCAAGTATAGGTGGTATCTGGCGGGTTTTTTCCGACTGACGCAATGAGTTCGGCCGTGACCAAGGGTTGCTCTTCGCCGGTCCAAAAAAGAAGGCCGTTATTTACACTTGGAGCCGCCACCGGACCTCCATCGGCCCGCTCGATCGAGTCGAGTTTTGCTATGCCTGAGTGGGCCACTTCTTTCCCATTTATGACGCGCGAGTAGGAGCTCTCGATTTCCATCGTCTCTCCGGGGGGCCTCCAAGTGAGATACATTAAAAATTGTTTATAAGGTCCGGAGCCAGGAGCCGTCTGGATTACTTCCACACGGTTCAATCCCTGTTGGAGCTCTGCCTCCCCACCCGTCCCGCCCCAAAGCGGAGAGCGTGTTTCGCGAGCAATCTCCCGTCCGTTGACAAGTATCTTGGTCTGGCCAACCGGCGTGTGGGGGAATTTGGGGCCAAACCAATAACTTCCCGAGGAGGGGGCGTCGATGTAGGTCAGATAATAAAAAATCCCGGGCATAGACCTGCCAAAGACATCTCCTCCGATATTGAATGCGGCGGTGCGTTTTTTGCCTTTGCTATGTTCGCCGCCGTAGTGAAGGGAGGTCAGAAGCGATTTCACCGGCTTGTCGAACTTCATCAACGACTCCGCTGCCGACAGGGAATCCTGACCCGCCACAGAGACTAGAACCGGGCTGGGTTTCAACCCGCAATCAGGCGTCCAGTATTCGGGTTTCCCCGAGTCCTTCATGTAAACACGCACCGACTGGACCGAATCGCCGGGACTCTCAAAAACCAAGTCAAAGCCTCCTTCCGGGCTGTTCCAGAGGACGCGCGACTGCAGAGTGCGACCGTCATCGGCCACGACAACCGGCTGGGGAAGTTTGGAACCATGGATTCCGCCATCGGGGAGGTGCACAAAAAATCCACAGGCGGAATGGGTCGGCCTTTTTTCTAAGGTGAGATTGTAGCAGATCTTGGCTCCAGAAACGTCCCAAGCGGCAGAAAGGCCTGCCAGGTTGCCCAATAAGGCCACCAATACAAAAAATGACCGGAACACACAGGCTGCGAACCGAAAGGACATGCGGAAGCTAATTGCCACCGGCTGCGGAATCCTGGTCGATGATTTTGGTAACCAAAACCGGCGGTTGCGGTGGTTTCTTCGCCTCAGTGCGTGAGACAGGTGTCACGGGGCAGCAACAACAGGCGTCCACAGTCTCGGCCGAATTCACGGTCCGCGGAGGCGCTGGCGGCGGCTTCATCTCCCGGGGCGGAGGCACGAACCCCTTTTCGTCGGAGCCGTCGCCGGCCAGAACGGTTCCCAGACAAAATGTGGCAAGCAAGGCGCTGTTTACGGCAACGGAGTTTTTAAATTTCGTCATTTTCGGGAGAATCGTTGAACTTGCCTTGCAAGCTATCCTCGCGTTGTTAAAAGGCGCAAACCAAATTCGCATGCACGCCCTCCGAAAAACTCTCCTCGCCGCCACAGCCGCACTGCTTGTCCTCCTGCCAGCGACCCTGCCCGCCCAAGGCGCGAAGGAACTTTATGGAAATGACATTTATTGGAACGCCACGCCAAATGATGTGAACAACCTGCTCAAGAGCATGAAGGATCAGGTGGACGCAAATTTCCAGATGGATGCGCGCCCGATGTCTCAGGTCAGCACCGACCCAGAGCAAAATCCCGTCCTCTTCCGATCAGGCCACTATAATTTCTCCTACTCACCCGAGGAGCGGGAGAAACTGCGCGAATATCTACTCAATGGAGGAATGATCATTTTCAATACCGGTCTCGGCTCGGCACCATTTTACAATTCCGTCGTTCGCGAGCTGAAAGAAATCTTTCCCGAGCAACCCCTCCAACGCCTCACTTCCGACCATCCGATCTTCCACTCTTACTACGATGTTGACCGCGTGGAATACAACAAGGCCGTGAAAGACGCGGGCTACACCGGCAATGAACCGTGGTTCGAGGCGGTTGAGATCAACTGCCGCGTTGTCGCCCTCGTGTCGCGCTGGTGCATGGCCGTCGGCTGGCAGGGCGAAACCCAAGACGATTGGCAGGCCTACAAACCCGAGTCGGCATTCCAACTCGGCGTGAACATTTTCAACTACGCCTCGGCAATGCGCGCTTGGGCCAAAAACGCCGCGCAAGCGATGAAATTCACCGACAAATTGAAGAGCTACTCGGACACGATTTCGCTCGCGCAGATTGTCTATGATGGTGTTTGGAAAACCCGCCATAGCGGTCTCTCCGTCATGCTCCAAACCTTCAACGCCCGCACCGGCGTGCCCGTGAAATTCGCCTTGAAGGAACTTCGCGCCAATGACCCTGCGATCTTCGACTCGCCCGTTCTTTATTTGACCGGGCATGAGCATTTCACCATGAACGCGGAGGAGAAATCGGCCCTCAAGGAATACATCGAAAATGGCGGCCTTCTCTTCGCTGAATCCTGCTGCGGCCGCAAGGGATTCGACCTGGCCTTTCGCGAACTCGTCCAATCGATGTTCCCGGACAAAAAACTCGAGCGTGTGCCGCCGGGCTCGGTTCTTTTCAAACAACCCAACGATATCCAAAGTGTCGGCGTCACCGAGGGTCTCATGCAGGAAGGCGGTCAGGCGAAAACCCAGCCCACACTGCTTGCCATGGATTTCAGTGGTCACTACGGGATTATCTACAGCCCCTACGGCCTCGCCGGCGGCTGGGAAATGTCCCAATCCCCATACTCCCGCGGCATCAACGATGTCGGCGCCGTCCAAATCGGCCAGAATGTATTGATGTATTCCCTCACCAACTAAAAAGACACCATGAAGAAAACCCTCGCCCTGCTGCTGCTCCTCGCTGTCGTCCGCCTCGATGCCGCCACCTCGAATGGCAACGACTTTGCCCTTGATTATTCGGAGGCGAAAACCGACCGCGACCGCAAAATCCTCGCCGAAGACGCGCAAGGCCGCCCACACTTTTTCCGGTATCTGAAAATCACCGACCTCGTTGAAGTGGAAGAGGGCGGCAAAAAAATCGTCAAAATCGCCGCCACCGAGCCGTCCTCCCTCTATTCGGTGCGATTCTCCATATCCTCCCCGGTTTCGCTCAAGCTCTTGCTGGAGGATCCCGCAACAGGCATCGGCGATGCCCTGGCCGTTACCGGCAACCTCAATTCCGTCGACTCCTCCGCGCAAACCATCGAACTCGACAAAACCATCATCCGCCACAAGGACCGCTCGGAGCGCAAGCCCGGCAAGGAACTCCTCGCCGAAGTTTCGCCCGATGCCGTTGTTTATTCCTTCACCGAAGGACCTCGGCCGATCTCCGTGAAGGCTCGCGACCGTGATCTGCTGGAAAAACGCGACGGGATCATGGCCCAAGGCGGCAAGGAGGCGTGGTTCAAGTTCCTCGAGGAGGAACTCGCCAAGCGCGCGGCGGGAGGGAAACAACCTTGATAGCCCGCAGTCTCCGGCGGATTGCCTCGATATTTTTCCTCGCGGCGACAATCCCCTTGTCCCGCGCCGCGAATGAAGCGGCCTTCCTCGACCTGTGGAATTTTCACGCAAAATCGCCCGGCAAGAACGCCGAGGTGATTGAGAAATGCCGAGCCTTCGTCCGCGACAATCCGAACGATCCCTACCAGGAACCCGCCCGCAGTATCGAGGCGTGGCATCTCCTCGCGTCCGGCCAAGGCAAGGAGGCTTGGGCCATTTTCGAAAGCCAAGCCAACAATTCCTCCTCTCCCGAAAAAGCCGGTGCCGCCCTTGTTGCCAAAGGCTGGTTGACACGCCGCGACCGCGACCATGTCGCTGCCGCCCTCAAGGTTTTCTACCGGAGCGAAATCACTTACCCAGCCAATCTGGAAGATCTCCAAAACCACAAAAAAATCCCCGCCGAAGACCGCCCGCCTTCCGTTGATCGTTTTGGCGAACCATGGGACTACCGCCAGGAGGGGTTTGCTAAATTGAAAGGTTTCGAGGGCCAGAAATACCACCTCCAATCTCAGCGACTTGGCCTGCTCTCGGACCTCTCCGCCTCACTCCGCATCCCGTATGCCGACCAGTTGAAAGTCAAAGCCACCCAAATCCTCCCCGGTGATGCGTCGGGGCCGATCGTCCAATTCGAAAATATCGGCTCGAAAGGAGTGTCCATGCTGGGTCTTGGCAAGGCCTCGAAGCAATTCCACCTCGCCCATGTCGGCGACAAATTCATCCTCGTGTGCGACACCGCGCATTGGAAGGTCATCCCGAAACCCTGATCGCTTCATGCCTGAGCCAACCGCCAAGGATCAACCCAAAGAGGGCATCGCCGCCCTACTCAATCCTGCGGAGATGTTCAAACTCGGCCGGCTCACGCTATTTTCCCGTTACACCGTGGAGGGCAATCTCGCGGGCGCCCACAAAAGCCCGCTCCAAGGCCCGAGCTCGGAGTTTGCAACCCACAAGCAATATGGCCTCGGCGACGACCCGAAACACATCGATTGGCGTGTTTTCGCCCGCACCGACAAGCATTATGTGAAGCAGTTCGATGACGAGACGAACCTCCGCGTCTACCTTGCATTCGACCGCAGTGCGTCGATGGATTTCGCCTCGACAGAAAAGCTCCCCACGAAATTCCACCATGCCAGCCGCCTCGCCGCCGCCTTAGGATATGTCGTTGTCAAAGCCCGCGACTCCGTCGGCCTCTTCCTCCACTCCGAAAAAGTCGATGTCCGCATGGAGGCGGCAAATTCGCTCCAGCACCTCAACAACCTCGTCAAACGCATCCAGGCCGCTCCGCCATCTGCATCCTCGCCGGGCTCGAAAATCGCCGCCACCCTTCACGAGATTGCCGGCTCTGTGCGTCGCCGCGGACTCATTGTGATCATTTCAGACCTCTACGACGACGAGGCCGAAATCGCCGTGGCTCTGGCCCGACTGCGCAAGCAGCGCCATGATGTCATCGTTTTTCATGTCCTTGACCCCGCCGAGATCGATTTTCAACTCGGGGGTCCCTCCGAGCTCGTTGATCTCGAGTCCGGCGAAAAGCTCAGCGTGGACCCGAAGGCACTCGCCGAGGAATACCGGAAATCCTTCAAGGAATTCCTTGAGCGCCACCGCAAGGCCTGCGCGGGTCTGAATATCGACTACCGCATCGTCCGCACCGACCAACCACTCGACAACTTCGTCCGCGCCTACCTCGAGGAGCGCAAGCGCATGTCCAAATAACCGGCGATGTTTCTTTCTCCTATCTTCCTCATCGCCGCCGCCGTCGGAGCCACAATCCCGATGTTTCTGCACCTGATGCAGAGCCGCCGAAAAGTCACCCGCCACTTTCCTACCCTTCGTTTCCTCAAGGTCGCCAACAAAAGCTCCTCCAGCCGCGTCCGCCTTGAAAACTTCCTCCTCTGGCTCCTCCGCACCTTGATCATGCTTCTCCTCGGCGTCGCCTTCTCCATGCCGATGCTCCGCAAAAGCACCCTCTCCTGGATCGGCAACGCCCCCCGCGATGTGGCGATCATCATCGATGCCTCCGCGAGCATGAACTACCTGAAAAACGGCAAGCCGGTCTGGGACCTGGCTGTCGAAACCGCCTCGGGAGTCATCGAAGGCCTTAACGAAAAAGACCGTGTCTGCCTCTTCTCTGCCCGCAACCAACCCGAGGCCCTCATCGTCGAACCGATCTCCGACAAAACCGAAGTCCTCACTCGCATCAAATCCCTCGCGCCCGGCTCCACCGCCTCGCGCCTCGGCCCCGCCATTGAGGAGACCATCAAGGCTCTTAAAAAATCCGACGAGAACCGAGAGATGGAAATCCACATCATCACCGACAACCAAGCCCTGCCTTGGAATGGCCTGTCGGCTGACGACAGCAGCAAAAAATCCCCGCTCGCCGAACTCGAGAAAGCCACTGTTTTCGTGACCCTCCTCGGCGTGGATGCCCCCGAAAATCTCGCCCCGTCCGGCCTGACAATCCAACCGTCCCGTCTCCAATCCGGCGTCGGCGCCAAGCTCACGACAGCATTCTCCCGCACCGGCCCTTCGGGCTCCAGCACGGCCATCCTGACACTCAACGGCAAGGAAGCGGGCCGCCGTTCCATCAAGCTCGGCGACAACACCGCCGAATCCGTCGAATTCCTCATCCCACCTCTCGAGTCGGGCATCCACACAGGCAGCATCACCACTCCGGGAGACAATCTCGCCGCCGACAATTCCTTCCATTTCGTTCTCAATGTCGGCAAGTCGCGCCCCTGCCTCGTTGTTGGCGAACCCTCCGATACCCTGTTTGTCGAAACCGCCCTCAAGACAGGCATGGGCAACCCGAACGCCACCGTCCGCGTTTCGCCCGCAGACCTCGCCAAGGCGCCTCTCGCCGACCACTCTTGCATCATTCTTTGCAATGCCCTCCCTCTCTCTGGACAAGCCCTCGCCGCCCTCGACAGCCATGTGAAAGCCGGTGGCGTCCTGGTTCTTTTTCCGGGAACTAAAGGCTCCCCGCTTGATTACAAAGCCCTCCCGTTCCTTCCCGCCTTCCCTTCCGCGTTGGCCAATGTCCCTCCCACCAAAATGCGAAAAACCATTACTTGGGATAAACCCACGCACCCCTTGATCCAACCCCTGCGCGAAGGTTCTGGATCGCCCTCCATCTCTCTCCGCCGCTATGCACCAATGGAAAAAATCGAGCCCGGCGCGGAAATACTTGCCTCCCTGGGAGCCGGTGAACCTTTCCTTCTCGAAAAACCCCACGGCAAGGGCAAGATTCTCCAGTTCACTGTCGCCGCAGACCGATCGACGAGCGACTTCGCACTGTCGCCGTTTTTTCTCCCTCTCCTTGTCCAATGCGCGGACTACTCGTCCCCTCCTCCCCTGCCATTTATCGAGGGCACCGATTCTCTGGTTCTTAATGAGATCGTGCCCGGGCTCTCTGTCGCGCCGACCATCACGGGCCCGGGTGGCATCACCATCCCCGTTCGCGGCAACACCGACGGACTTCGCACCATCTTCCTCGTTGAGAAACTTTTCTCTCCGGGCGTCTACAACATCACCCTACCCGGAGAATCCGCACCCAGAGCCGCGCTCGCGGTGAACACTCCCGCCGACGAGGGCAACCTCTCACGTATCGCTCCCGGGGAAATCCCAGCCCGCCTCGGTGTCGACTCCACGAAAGTCGCACGCGACATTACCGAACTCCGCCGTCAACTGGAGGAGAGCCGCGTGGGTCGCACCTTCGGCGAACAAATCCTATGGCTCGTTCTGATCCTCGCCGCTGTTGAGTTTTTCTACGCCAACGCCCTCTCTCGCCGCGGCGCCTCTGCCAAGGATCGCGTGGAACTCGATCACTCGGGCCACATCAAGAAGGAGAAAAAAACGGTCGCCGCATGATTATTTTCGAGAACACCGTCACGACTCCTCTTGTGCTGGTCGCCCTCGGCGCGTTTATCCTCGTGGCCTTGTGGTCGGCACTCCGCTCGCTCTCCCCTGGACCGACGCGCTGGATTCTCTTTCTCCTCCACACCCTCACCATCCTTGCCATTGGTTGGTGCCTCTTCATGCCGGGCCGTAAAACCAGTATCACCCAACTCCTCAAGCCCCGTTTCCTCGTCGCCCTCGACACCTCTCGAAGCATGGCGATCGACCCGCCAAACGCCGGCGACCCCACTCGCTGGAAAACCGCCCTTAAAGCCCTCGAAAGCCCTTGGGCCGACCGGCTCTCCTCGGAGTGCGATATCGACCTCTACCCATTCTCCAGCTCCCTCTCCGAACCTGTCTCCCTCGGCCACGCCGCAAAACTCCAACCCGATGGCGACTCGACCGCCCTCCGCGATGCCCTTACCGGCATTGAACAACGCCTCTCTGGCCTTCAGATCCAAGGCATGATTCTCCTCAGCGACGGCTCGGACACCAAGGAAGCCCTCGACGACTGGGCTTCCACCCCGAGGATGTTCCCGATCCACACCCTCCGCTTGGAAAAGCCGGGCGGGCGAGAGGTCGAGGCCGACATGCGCATCGACTCGCTCGAGGCCCCTCGCCGCGTTACCGCCGGATGGAAATCCGAGATGAAACTCAAAGTCTCGGGCCAAGGAACCAAAGGAAATCCTGTCATGGTCCAACTCTTCGAGAATGACGCCCTCGTTGCCGAAAAACCCACCCAAATCCCAGAGGCTGGTGGTGAACGCGATGTGTCGTTTGAACTCAACCACTCCAAGGTCGGCGTCTCGAACTATCGTGTTTTCATTCCCCCGCTCCCGGGCGAAAAAAATACCGCTGACAACGAGTGGAAGGCCATCGTCGAGGTAGTGGACGCCCGCAACCGCCTCCTCTATGTCGAAGGCGTTCCGCGCTGGGAATACAAATACC
>JBMTBF010000035.1:0-11077 GCA_049429585.1 Terrimicrobiaceae bacterium
TGTGAGCTTGGAAAGAGCGCCTCCCTCTTTTCCAAACGTGTTCAGGAACGGCATGATGTCCAGGCCGCTGAGTAGCGAGGCATTCAAGTCTCCAGTGGTTTTGTCCCACTCCAAAGAGACCTGTAAACTTCCCTTCGAGTCATGGACTTTGAAAACAGGAATCCGGAGGCGCTCATTGATGAAACTCCCATGGATTTCGATTTCTTTGAGGGCGAACCCACGCGCTCGCAAGGCTGACGAGCGAAGTTCGAAATCGGAGATTTCCAGAGAGGACGGATCCGAGGCGTCCCACAGAAATTCGGCTGTTAACAGGGGAAGCCCGGAGGGAAAAACCGGCTCGCGGAGGGCTGAGAGAATTTTTTCCAGCGTTTCCGGGGGAAGAACCGGTTGCGATTCCGTGCTGGTCGGAACCTGATAGGCGAGGGGATTGAGAATTTCGCCGGTCAAACGAATGCGCAGGCACTCGATAATGCCATCGAGTTGGCTGACCCGCAGGCGATCCCCCAGAACGATGATGCTTGCATGGATGTCGCGGGCCTCAAGGCGTGGAGCCAGTTCGCCTTTGCCGAGTGGGATCGAGGCTTCTGCACGCTCGAGGGTGAGCGTATCCACGATGATCCGGCGTTGGAGAAGCTCCGAGAGATTCAGGGAAATTTCGATACGATTGAGCTTGGCGAGCAGGCGGTCTGGTTGCTCACGCTCGCGGATCGCGACATCCACTGCAACCAAACCGTGGAAGGGATCGAGAAGCAATTTGCCGATACGGACCTCCACCGTCGGATTGCCCAGGGCGTTTTCCAGTTCCTCTCGGACTCCGAAACCGATGCCAATGGTGCTTAAGAAATACAGAGCAAGGGGAACGCCCGCGAAAATCAGAACCAGCACCAGGCGGATCGTGAAATGAAAAAGATGGTAGATGGCTGGATGAACCCTCATCGAAAAGGTCACATAAGATGCAAGGGATCGACATCCACCGCGACAAAAACATCCTCGGGCATCGGCAGTGCATCAAGCACGGATCGGGCGAGTCGCGCCAGCTTCATTGAAGACGATCCGCGCAGGGAGACCTGGAATCGATAGTAGGTCTTGGCCTTCTCCAGCGGGGCGGGAACCCCTTCGCCTACGATAATTCCGTCCTCGGCGGCGGCCTTTAGTTTTCGCGAGAGGGTCATGGCGGAAAACTCGACGCGTTCGAGCATCGTCCCCCGCAGCGTGATCATGGCCATTCTTCCAAAGGGCGGGTAAGCAAAACTTCGGCGGAATTCCATTTCCTGCTCCATGAAGCCTTCGAAATCATGGTGCCGGGCGAATTGGATGGAAGGACTGAACGGCGTGAAGGTTTGTACGAAAACCTCGCCTTCCATCTCACCCCGGCCTGCCCGGCCGGCGACTTGGGTGAGGAGTTGGAAGGTCCGCTCGCCGGCGCGGAAGTCGGGGATGTGTAGGCCGAGGTCGGCATTCACAATCCCGACGAGGGTGACATTCGGAAAATGCAGGCCCTTGGCGATCATCTGGGTGCCGACGAGAATATCGATGCGCCCCTCTTTGAACGCCCCGAGTGTTTCCCGATAGGCCTCCTTTCGTGTCATCGAGTCGGCATCCATCCGCGCGATGCGGGCCTTGGGGAATATCCGCTGGAGTGCCTCCTCGACCTTCTGGGTTCCCGTTCCCGCATGACGGATTTTCGGATCCGAGCATTTGGGGCAGGACTTCGGGGCGCGTTGATTGTGGCCGCAAATGTGGCAGACCAAGCGCTCGGCAGCGCGATGGTAGGTAAGCGAGACGCTGCAGTCGTGGCATTGGCAGACATGGCCGCATGCTTCGCAGATCATCGAGGTCGAGAAACCGCGGCGGTTTAAAAAAAGAATCGTTTGCTCGCCCTTTTGAATCCGCCCCTCAATCGCCTCGCGCAGGGGTTTCGATAAAATTCCCCCGCCCGGGTCGTTGCGGGTGGGACGCCGGAGATCAACCACGCGAACGACCGGCATGCTTTTGTCGTCCACTCGCTGGTTCAGACGGACGAGACGGTATTTTCCCGACTGGGCGTTGTGCCAACTCTCGAGCGAGGGCGTGGCGCTGCCGAGAATGACGGCCGCCTTTTCGCGATTCGCGCGGAGCACCGCCATGTCGCGGGCGTTGTACCGGGGAGCCTCATCCTGCTTGTAGGAGGGTTCGTGCTCCTCATCGACGATGATCACGCCGGGGTTTTCCACCGGGGCGAAAATCGAGCTTCTAGCGCCAATCACGACCCTCGCGTGCCCGGTGTGGATTTTGTGCCATTCATCGTGCCGCTCGCCTTCGGAGAGATGGCTGTGAAGGACGGCGATCTTGTCCTGGATGTCCGCGAATCGGGATTTGAAACGCTCAACGGTTTGAGGAGTGAGGGCGATTTCGGGCACAAGAACCAGTGCTGTCTTGCCACAATCCAGGGCGTGTCGGATTGCGCGGAGGTAGATTTCGGTTTTTCCCGAACCGGTGACACCAAAAAGCAGGATCGGTCGGGTGGGGGAATCCATTTCCTCGACGACGGCTTTCATCGCCTCCACCTGCTCGGTATTGAGGGTCAACTCCGCACCGGCGACATATTTTTCGGAATGTGGATCACGGGCGACAACCGTTGCTGCGATGCTCACGAGACCATGCTTTTCCAGGGTGCGAAAAACTCCCTCTGTCACTCCAGCCAGATTGGCAGCGCGACTGACGAGCATCGGTTTTCCAGCATCGACCAAAACCTTCAAGGCGTCTGCTTGGCGAGGGGCGCGGACGGCAAGTTTTCCCAGGTCGGCCTCGTTGATTTCGCGGGCAAGCGTAACGGTGTTCTGTTTTTTCGCAGTCACCCGTCCATCCCGCACGGCCACGGGGAGGACACTGCATACCGCGGTCTCCAGAGGGCAACAGTAGTAATCCGACATCCATCTGGCCAAATCCAGCATCGCCGGCCGGATCATCGGGCGCTCGTCGAGGAGGCTGACGACTTCTTTGACTCCGGCAAATTCACACTCGTTGAGAAGCTCGATCACCGTTCCCGGCAGGACGCGGGTGCGCACGGGAATCCTGAGCCGTGAACCCACGGCGACATGTGGTGCCATGGTTTCGGGCACCCGGTAATCCAGCAGTTTTCCAGCCGCCTGGTCTGGCAGCACACGCACAAACATCCGGGGACTATTCCCCCCATCGGTCTCCTCCTCAAGTCCTGTCACCGGGCTTGACTGGGAATCTTCCGACCCGGATAAATGCCGCTCCATGACTGCCATCGAGATCTTCGGACGGATGTCCGCTCCCCAGGCTTCTGAAATTTTAAACTGGCTCCACGACAATGACCGCCATGCCTATCGCAGTTGTGCGGGGATGTTGGCCACGCGCCGGAAACTGCGCCCGGTTTTTGTGGAACGCAAACCCCGGGAGGAGCGCAATCTCTGGATGCGCGAGGCGCTTTTGAAGCCCTCCAATGGCGATCTGGCCTTGGAAATCCTGCAAGTCTGGGTCCTTGGAAAAAACGAACGCATGGTCTGTGATTTCCTGGATGCCTTGAAAATCCCGCACGACGGGAAGGGCCTGATCGACGACTTGCCCTCGGAACCCCCCGCCGAAAAGGTTTCCGACGCCGTGGAGGCGATTCTTTCCAATTATCCGGCTGCAGAGGTTTCTATCTATCTGAATCTCTTTGCCGGAATGGACGATTCGGGGTGGTCCGGGTTGAAAAAAATCCTGGCCAGCCATCCGGCTCTCTCCGCCGAGGCGGTTGCCTAGCCATGACACCCTACGCACAATCCCTGCGAGATGCCTTGGCGATTTTCGAATCGCTCCGCAGTTTGGAACCCAAGGTTGTTGAGGCTGCCGAGCTCGTCCTTGCCTGCCTCAAATCAGGGAGGAAGCTGCTTCTTTGCGGTAACGGTGGCAGTGCTGCCGACAGCGCGCACATCGCCACGGAATTCACCTGCCGCTTTCAGCACGACCGACGTCCGTATCCCGCCATCTCGCTTGTCTCCGATGGCGGACTGCTGACTGCGATCGGGAATGATTATGTCTTCCAGGACATCTTTGCCCGCCAGGTTCAGGCCTACGGGAAGCCCGGCGATGTGCTGGTCGCCCTTTCGACCAGCGGCAAGTCGCGAAATGTTCTTTCCGCGATCGAGGAGGCGAAGCGCATCGGGGTGAAAACCATTGTCCTGCTCGGAAAAGGTGGTGGATTCACAAAGGGTGCTGGCGATATCGAACTCCTTGTCCAAGGCACCGTGACCGCTCGCATCCAGGAGGCACACAAGTTTCTCCTCCACGCGGTCTGCGAACTCGTCGAGCCCGGCCTCGAAAAGGCATGAATTTTCTCCTCGCGGTTTTCGCCGCCGTGCTGGGCGCGGTGACGGGATCGTTTTTGAATGCCTGCATCCACCGGATGCCTCGGGGGATCAGTCTGCTTGAACCCAAACGCTCGTTCTGCCCGGCCTGCGAAAAAACCATCGCATGGCATGAAAACCTGCCTGTCCTGAGCTGGCTCATCCTGCGCGGCAATTGCTCGGAATGCGGCGCTCCGATTTCCTTTCGATACCTTCTGGTCGAGCTTTTGACCGCTGGTCTGTTCCTCTCGCTTTGGCTGAATTTCGGTTTTCCGCTTGGGTTGCTCTATTTCTCTTTTGCGGCATTGCTCGTCGCGGCGACATTCATCGATTTCGAGCATTTCATTATTCCCGATGAAATCACGCTGGGCGGGGCGTTGCTTGGCATCGTTTTGAGCACAACCGTTCCGGAATTGATGTCCACAGACTCGCATCTCATCGCCGCAGCCCTGTCGATCCTCGGCGCGCTGGCGGGATTCGTGGCGGTATTTCTGATCGTGGAACTCGGCAAGTTGGCTTTTGGAAAAATCCGTCACCATTTTCCTGGTCCCGTGATCTTCGAGTGGGGGCGCACGGAGAAGTCTGTCACGATCGGAATTGCCGGTGAGTCGATGGATTGGCGGGATATTTTTTCACGACATCGGGACAAGCTCGTTGTGGATCTCGCCGATGGAGTGATGATAGATGGTGAGGGGGTTCGCGCAACCCGACTAGTGTTTTTCCATGACCGGGTGCTTGTGGACGGCACCGAGCGGAATCTGGATTCCATCAAACAAATCGAAGGGCAAACGACATCCGTGGTCATACCTCGTGAGGCGATGGGTTTCGGGGATGTTAAATTCATGGCCTGCATTGGCGCGTTCCTCGGTTGGCAGGGGGCGTTGTTCTCTCTCTTCGCCGGATCGATTGTTGGTTCGGTGGCTGGTTTGGCTGGTCTGTTTCTGGCGAGGGACCGGGCGGGAGTCCGGTTGCCCTTCGGGCCATTCCTGGCGATCGGCGCTCTGATCTGGATTTTTGGAGGGGCGACGGTTTTCGACTGGTATTTGCGAATGGTGCGAAGCGGTGTGAATTCGCTTTTTTAGAGTCCCACAGCGGCCTGCTCCGTGTAAGTTGATCCGGTCATGTCCAAACCGAAGAAGCTTCCATTTCCCGAACTGGTTCGCGCTTTTTGGAAGCCTTACCTTCGCCTTCTCTCCTACATGCTTCCCTACCGGAAGCGGTTCTTCTTCGGAATAGCCTGCGGGGTTGCGGGTGGAATGCTCAATGGCGCGATTCCGCTGGTCATCAAAAAAGCCGGGGAGCCACTCATGGGAGGCGGCCTGAAGCTGCCCGACAAGTCCGCCCTTTTCAGCGGCGGCATCGCCAACGATGGCCCGGGTATCGAAAGCGTGATCTGGATCAGCCTTCTCATCCCCCTCGTCATGGTGGCACGCGGGATTTTTTCCTACCTCAATGTTTACTCGCTGGCCTGGGTGAGCCTCCGGGTTCTTCGCGACATCCGAACCAAACTTTTCGCCCATCTGATGTCTCAGTCGCTGGATTTTTTCAGTCATGAAAAGGCGGGAAAATTGATGTCCCGTGTGATGAGCGACACGCGTGTCACCCAAAACGCCCTGACTTCGGTGTCAGGCGACATCATCAAAGACCCTATCGCCGTCCTCACCGGGGTGGCGGTGCTTATCGCGATCGATTGGAAGTTCAGCCTCACGACGCTCGTTCTTTTTCCCATCTGCATCATCCCGGTGGTCGTTTTCGGCCGAAAGGTCCGGCAAGCCGGCAAGGCTGAAGAGCGTGAGGCTGCTCAGATGTCAGTCATTCTTCAGGAAACTTTCGCCGGCGTCCGCGTGATCAAGAGCTTCGCCCGCGAGGACTATCAAACTGCCCAGTTTGCGGAATCCAGCGACACCCAATGCAGGAACAGCATGCGCGTCCGTCGCAGTTCAGACATCGTCCAGCCCCTCATCGAATCCGTCTCCGCCCTCGGGGTCGTTCTGGCTATGGCGTATGTCTACTACTACGGAATCGGCTTCGCCAAATTCGCCGCCCTCTGCGCCGGCATTTTCCTTCTCTACAACCCGGTGAAAAACCTGAGCCGGATTCCGATGCTCATGCAAAAGTGCATGGTTTCCGCGAACAACATCTTCGAGTTGATGGAGACCAAACCCTCGATCACCGATCTGCCATCCGCCAAGCCCCTTGAGCGCTGCGAGGGACGGATCGAGTTTCAAGGCGTCAGCTTCGGCTACGGCTCCGAAAAGCTCGCCCTCCGCAATGCCTCTCTCCACATCGAGCCGGGGAAAAAATACGCGCTGGTGGGAGCCAGTGGGGCCGGAAAGAGCACCATCCTTTCGCTCATCCTTCGATTCTACGATCCGCAATCCGGTGTAGTGAAAATCGATGGTCGCGATGTGCGCGAGATTACCCAGCACTCCCTGAGGAGGCACATCGGCACGGTTACGCAGGAAACTTTTCTTTTTCATGACACGATCGCTGAGAACATCCGCTACGGAAACCTCGAGGCCACCCGCGAGCAAATCGAGTCGGCCGCCAAACTCGCTTACGCCCATGATTTCATTCTGGCCCAGCCCCATGGCTACGAGACGATCGTGGGTGACAAGGGGTGTATGCTCTCCGGCGGTCAACAGCAGCGCCTTGCCATCGCCCGGGCGATTCTCAAGGCCGCCCCGATCCTTCTGCTGGACGAGGCCACATCCGCCCTCGATTCCGAGTCCGAGCGTATGATCCAGGATGCCTTGGAGCGACTCTCCGAGGGACGCACCGTGGTGGCCATCGCACATCGGCTTTCCACGATTCTCAAATCCGATTGCATTGTCGTGATGGACCACGGACGCATTGTCGATACCGGCACACATGCCGAACTGCTTGCAAAATCGGAACTCTACCGGAGCCTTTACGAACTTCAGTTCCACCACGGGGATTTGGTGTGAGCAAACTCCAGCCATGGATGGTTCCGGCTCACCTCGCGCCGGGAGACTCCAAGAGCCTCGAGGGGGACTGGTTGGAGATCGAGCTTCACCGAATCGAACACGCTGGCGACCCCTTTTTTGAAATGGCCTTCGGGGCGCTTTGGGATGAATTCGGATTCAAGGGCGAAATGGAACAGGCGGCAGTCATCGCCGATCGTTTGAAGTGGAATCTCCGGCATTCCATCGACGGCGCTTCGCTGCGATACGCCCTGGTCCTTCTCACCCACCGGGGGGAATTTGTGGCTGTCCGGGATCACACGGTGATTCTCCTTGAGGATCAACCAGGGGCTGTCGTTCACATGTCCCACAATTTGGTGGCGAGGGATTGGCGTCGTTCGGGAATCGCCGGTTGGTCAAGGGCCTTGCCCGTTTCCACCGCTTTGGAGTGTCTGGCTGAATTGAAGCGCCCGGCCGACTCGCCAGTGACTTTGGTGGGGGAAATGGAGGCGTTGGACAAATCGCAGCCCGACACGCAAATCCGACTGATGGCTTATGAGAAAGCCGGATTCAAAATGGTAGATCCCAAACGCGTTAATTATCTTCAACCTGATTTTCGCCATCCCCAGGAAATCGACAAAACGATGGGGCCGATTCCCGTTCCGCTCAGACTCATGCTGAGGCGGGTGGGTCGTGAAACCGAAACCTCGGTTTCTGGAGCCGAGGTGCTGCATGTCGTTCACGCACTCTACCGGATGTATGGCGTCGGCTTCCGCAAATCGGATATGAAGGTCGTGATGGACTCGCTGTTGGCTTATCCCGCCTTGAACGAATCGATCGAACTTCTTTCTCCAACACTCGGATGAAAATCTTCCACCACCCTGGATTCGCAGCCCCGCTGGGCGAGCACATCATGCCGATTTCCAAATTTGCCCTCGTTGCGGAGAGGATTCGGGAGGTTTTGCCCGAGGTGGTGATTGCTTCACCCACGCCGGTCACCGAGGTCGATTTGGCGAGGGTTCACACCCGCGAATACATCGAGGCGATCCGCACCGGAGAACCTTGCGAGTTGGCGGAATCGCAGAAGTTTCCATGGTCCCCCGAGTTGTTCCCCAGTGTTTGTCTCACAAACGGGGGAGTTCTCGCAGCGGCGCGTCAGGCATTGGAGGCGGGGAGTTCGGCTGCTTTGGCCAGTGGCTTTCACCACTCCTGTGCTGATCATGGTGAGGGTTTTTGCACCTTCAACGGCTTGGTTGTTGCGCTGGAGGCATTGCGCGTGGAGCGAAAAATCCAGTCCGCAGCAGTGTTGGACCTCGATCTGCACTATGGAAACGGGACGGCCTCGCTTGCCGAATCCCGCATGTGGCTGCGGGCTCTGTCGATTTACGGGAATGATTACTGGCGGAATGTCTATTACCGCGATGTCCGCGAGCGCCGTCATCAGGACGGGATGAATCATTTTTCCGTTCCGCTGATTCCCACCGGCGGCAGTGATCGCGGTGTTTTGATGGAAGCTTTAGAGCAAAATCTCGAATGGCTTTTGGCCAATGGACGCCCCGACATTTTGCTCTATCAAGCGGGAGCGGATCCGTTGCGTGACGACCCCTACTCGCCATTGAATTTGAGCCATGGGGATTTGATGGAGAGGGACCGGTTGGTCTTTGAATTCGCCAAGGCCAATGGATTGCCAGTCGCCTGGGTTCTCGCCGGCGGCTACTCGAAAGACATCCGCAAGGTCGTGGATGTGCATGTGAATACCGCGCTCGCCTGGCATGAGGTGTTCGGTTGATCAAGCGCCGACGCCTGTCAGTCGGGCAAGTTCATCGCGTCGGGTGGTTTGGATATCCTTTTCCAAAGCCTCCCTGGCGGCATGGCGCGCTTCGAGTTCCTTCATTCGGGCAGCTTTGAGTTCCTCCCGCCGGGCTTTCAGTGCGATCACTTCGGTCAAGGCGTGGCGGATGGTTTCCTCGAGCATTTTGGACTCCTCGGATTCGGGGTCATTCGCCAGCACGGACGCGAAAGGTTTTACCGCTTCGCCGATCCAGCGTATGTAGCATTCCGCGCGATTGAACTCGGCCATGTTCGCAGCCAGAGCTTCGTCGCTCGTAGAAATGGTCTTCAAATACTGGACCGCCTGCGTGGTTGTGGGAGTTAGCGCCGCGACTTGGAAACGGGATTCCGGGGCGGTGGGGGGTTCATCAGAAGTCTCGGGCGAGGTGTCCGAGGAAGATTCGACAGGAAGGGCCTTGGCTATGGTGACAGGCTCATTTGGATCGGTGGAGGGCGGGGGGGGCACGGAGGAATCCTTGGCAACCTTGATTGCGGGAGTTGCCGTGGGAGTTGGCGTCGCGCGGTCCTTGGCTTCGATCGTGGCGACAGCTGAAGGAAGGAGAGGTTTAGGCGCTGGCGCCGGTGTGGGAGTTGGTTTCGGAGCCTCTACTAAAACGGGAGCCTTTTCTTCAACTTACGTGGGTGAGGGTTGAGTAGTTGGCTCGGGAGTTGGCTCTGGGGTTGGCTCCGGCTCGGGTGCTGGAGCAGGCAAGGGCTCGCCACTGAGCTCGGCCAAGGCGGAGCCGCTGAGGGTGGCTGCCTGCCAGGCCGGTTTGGCGCTGCCATCAATCACGACCTCCCGCACCAGGCTGTTGAAGGGAGGGTTCAGCGGATCTCCACGCCCGTCGAGCAGCTCCAGCTGGACCGCGTTGCTGCCGCGCTTGAAGCCCTTGAGCCACAGGGGGGTCTGCCGATCCACCAGGAAGCTGTCTCCGTTGATGCTGACCCGCAGCCGCCAGCGGGCGTCGTCATCACGCAGGTGCTGCAGGGGGGCATCGATGAGCAGCCAGTCGATCAGGACGGGTTCACTGTGCTGCAGCTCATTTGGGCTGGTGGCAATCAGCTGCGCGGAGCCCCCGATGGGCAGCTGGGAGGCATTGCGGGCGACCCGATGCAGCTTGAGTTGGGTGCTGGCACCCGGAGCTTTCACGGCCTCACCCCAGGGCCTGGCGGCATAGACCGTGAGTCGATGGCTCCCAGGCAGCAGCTCCGGCATCGAGATTTCAGCGAGTGCGCCGGGATCGCTCACGCGCATTGGCTCCTGGTCGTCGACCTGGACCACGACATGGGGGCCAATGCCGGTCGCTTGGCTCGAGGAAATCGGCCAGTCCTCAACCTTTAATCGCAGCGACCAAGGCCCTGCCGGCAGGGTGCTGTCATCTGCAGGAGAGAGAACAGCTATTTGCGGTGCTCGTTCATTGAGTCGTTCGCTGAGTTGTTGCACACCTCCCGGGGCTGCCACCTCTTGCAGCTGTCCGCTGGGTTTCGAGCTGGCGGCTACGGACTGGGCTGATCGCGCTGTGGATTTCGCCGGTGACTTGCTGCAGCCCCCGCTGATCAAGATCAAGGCCGCCAGCACCATGGCCATGGCAGCCCTCGCTGCGGCCCGAAGTGGTGCGGCGTGCATGCGCTGATCACTCCCCGCTCGCTTGGAGCGTTCGACTGGGACCATTCTGCCGGCTTGTCGATTATTTGACCTCCAGGAGTGCTGTTTGTTCAACACAAAGCAGACCTGAAATAGTCATTTCTGGTTAACAAAATCGGCTAAATCTGTGAAATTTCGCTGATTCTTTGCCCCCGTGAGAGCTCAGTCCCCGACAGGGCCGGCCTCGGATTGAACCTTTGTAACTGAGGTGCCGGAGGGCTTGGAATTCACTTTTATACTTCCGCCAGCGGTCCCCTATCTGGGGCCCCAAGCGCCAGTCAGGAAGAGCGATTTCGGCCTTGGCTGAATCGATCTCCCATCGGCTGGCGCCCATGGCGCGAGCC
>JBMTBF010000036.1:0-11065 GCA_049429585.1 Terrimicrobiaceae bacterium
CGGCGTCTTTTTCGATGTATTTGCGGTATTCATCGAGCGTGGTGGCGCCAATGGTGTGAAGTTCGCCTCGGGCGAGTTGGGGTTTGAGGAGATTCGAGGCATCCATCGAGCCCTCTGCCGCTCCGGCTCCGACGATGGTGTGGAGTTCGTCGATGAAAAGAATCACCTCGCCCTCGCTGGCGGTGACTTCCTTGAGGAAAGCTTTGAGACGGTCCTCGAATTCGCCCCGGAACTTCGCCCCCGCGACCATCGAACCGATATCCATCGCGACGAGGCGCTTGTTTTTGAGGGATTCGGGGACATCGCCCGAGACGATTCGGCGGGCGAGGCCTTCGACAATCGCGGTCTTGCCGACGCCGGGTTCGCCGATGAGGACGGGGTTGTTTTTCGAGCGTCGGGAGAGGACCTGCATCGTGCGGCGAATCTCGTCATCGCGGCCGATGACCGGATCGATTTTGCCCGCGCGGGCGGCGGCGGTAAGGTCGCGTCCGTATTTTTCGAGGGTTTGGTATTTGCCCTCGGGATCCTGGTCGGTGACGCGCTGGCTGCCGCGAACGGCGACGAGGGCCTGCATGAGGCGGTCGCGAGTGACGCCGCTTTGATCGAGCATTTTCGCGGCCGAGCATTTCGTGGTCATGAGGGCGAGGAGGAAGTGCTCCACGCTGGTGAAGTCGTCCTTGAGCATCGCCATCTCGCCCTCCGCGCCATCGAGGATTTTGCGGAGTTCCTGGGAAAGTTGGGGCTGGGCGGCACCGCGGACCTTGGCGAGCTTGGCGATTGCTTCGCGAAGGCGGGATTCGAGGGAGGAAATGGAAACGCCGAGTTTTTCGAGGAGTGGCTTGGCGAGGCCGTCGGATTGCTCGACGAGGGCCAGCAGGAAATGCTCTGGCGTGATCTCGGGGTTGTCGTTCTTCGAGGCCGACTCGAGGGCGGAGTTGAGGGCCTCGCGGAGTTTGATGGTGAATTTTTCGGGTCGCATGGCTGGTGAAAACCTATGCCAAACGGTGCAAAAAAGAAATCACCCGCGCAGGGGGTGGGGGGAATCGCCTATTCCTCGCCGAAGCGCGTTTCGACCAGGTTTTTGATCTCGGCCACGGCTTTTTCGGCATCGGGACCCTCGGCGTGGATAGTGAGTTTCGATCCCTTGCCGGCGGCTAGCATCATGAGACCCATGATGCTTTTGCCATTAACGCGCTCGCCGTCCTTTTCCACCCAGACCTCGGCACGGTAGCGGCTGGAAATTTTGACAAACATGGCCGCAGGGCGTGCGTGGAGGCCGTTGCGGTTTTCGATGACCACATCGCTGCTGCAGCGCTGAAGATCGTCCGTGTTTTTTTTCTTCGTAAGGATTCCCATTTATCGGTTGCGGCGTTCGCTGATCATGTGAAGGAGCTTTTGGTTGAACTCCTGGGCGCTGTTTTCCCCCATGTCCTTGAGCTTCTGGTCCAGCGCGGCTACCTCCACGAGCCGTGCGATGTCGCGGCCGATGCGAACCGGCAAGGTGACATGCGGGACTTTGATGCCAAGGATTTCATAGGTTTCGCGGTCGAGGCCAATTCTATCCACATTTTCGACCTCGTGCCAATCCTTCAATGTGACAACGAAATTGAGTTTTTTCTGCGGGACAACGGAGCCGGCGCCGAATATCGAGGCGATGTTGATGATACCAATGCCCCGGACCTCCATGTGGTATCGAGAGATGCCATCGGCCGCGCCGATGAGTTCGGATCCCTCGATGGAGCGGAAGCGTGTCAGGTCGTCGGCCACGAGGCTGTAGCCGCGCTCGATGAGGCCAAGGACGCATTCGCTTTTGCCGATGCCGCTCGCGCCGCGGATAAGGGTTCCCACGCCAAGGATGCTGACCATGCTGCCGTGCTCGGTGGTCGAGGGCGCGAAATCGGTCTCGAGCAGGATCGTGGCGGCATTGATGAATTTCATCGTGATCATGTTTGTTCGCATGATCGGGATTTCAAATTCGGACGCCGCATCGAGAAGGGCGGTCGGGATCGGGAGGTTTCTGGCGACCACGATGCATGGCATCTTGCGGCCCAGTAAAACGCGGATGCGCTCCTTGAGAGTGGCAGGGGCGAGGCTCTTGAGGTAGCCCATCTCGGCGGAGCCGAAGACCTGGATGCGCTTCACAGCGAAATAGCTGTAAAACCCCGCCAGCGCGAGACCGGGGCGATTGATGGTCGGCTCGCGGATCAGGCGGTTGAGTCCACGCGAACTGCCCTCGAGGCGGAGTCCGAGCTTTTCGGCGTGGGTAGCGTAAAAATGGCCGACAGTAATGTGGGAGACTCGTTTCGGCGTTTTGCTCATTGGGACGGGAGAGAACTATCGAACGGATTTTAAAAATTCCAACCTCTCACATGGAGAACGACTCGCCGAGGTAGAGCTTGCGGCTGATGGGATCGTTCAAGAGGAACTCCTTGTTGCCTTGGCTCTCCACCCGGCCTTCGTAGATCAGATAGGCGCGGTCGACGATGTTCAGGGTTTCGCGGACATTGTGGTCGGTGATGAGAATGGCGAGGCCCTGCGCGCGGAGGTCTTGAATGATCTGCTGGACATCATGGACTGCGATCGGATCCACACCGCTGAAAGGCTCGTCGAGCATGAGCAGGGAGGGGTTGGTAACCAGCGAGCGCGCGATCGTGAGTCGGCGCTTTTCGCCGCCGGAGAGGGTGAGCGCCTCGTTTTTCGCGATGTGGTCGATGCCGAAGCGCGTGAGCAACTCCTCGCAGCGCTGTTTGCGGTCCTTTTTCGAGGCGCCGGTCGTTTCGAGGATCGCGAGGATGTTTTCCTCGACGGTGAGTTTGCGGAAAATCGATTCCTCCTGCGGCAGGTAGCCCATGCCGTGGCGTGCCCGCTGATACATCGGCATTGAGGTGACATCGGCATCCTGGAAAAAAACCTTCCCGCCGTTGGGCCGGACGAGGCCGACGATCATGTAGAAACTCGTGGTCTTGCCGGCACCATTCGGGCCCAGCAGGCCGACGATCTCACCGCTTTTGACATTGATGTCCACACCGTTCACGACGCGGCGGCCGTTGTAGATTTTCACCAATCCCTCGGTGCGGAGGAGGGGATTGGCTTGGGAATTGGGCTCACTCATTGGACCGTGGCGGTGTCTGTGATCACGGTTTTGCTTCCGCCCACGGTGCGCGACTCGCCGGAACTCTTCAGATACATGACGGTCCCCGCCTCGGTGGCGACCTGATTGTTGATTCCTTGCTGGATGGAGGGCCATTCGCGCAGGGTCACATCCCCCGTGTCGGGTTTGTAGGACATTTTGCCCGCGCGTCCGATGGCCTTTTGCTGGCCCGGCTTGGGATTTTGCAATTCCTGAACGACAATGACACTCCCTGTCGCCTCCGCGAGTTCGATCCCGCCGCGATCCTTGCCGAGCTGCACGGTCAGTTTGTCGCAGGTGAGCGTGAATTGGGGATCCTTCACAACAACGCGGCCCTTGAACTCGGCGACATTTTTTTCGTTGTCGAATGTGGCCTCCTCGGAGGCTGTGATCTCGGTCTTGGCACCCTTGGGTCGTTCCCCCATCGGAGCGATGAATCCGGTTTTCTTTTTGGAATCGGATTCCAGCGTGGAGATGGCGCCCTGCGATTCTTGAGCTGAGGCCAGAAGCGGCAGGCAAATCAATAGGGTAGATATTAAAATAATGATTTTCATGGGTTTGTGTTTTCCGAGGAAATCACCATGGAGATGTTTCCTTTCAGGGTTCCGAAGCGCGTCTTGGTATTGAACTCGATTCGATCCCCGGAGATGGTGAAATCCTCGCGACGGATGTGGACGGTTTGGTCTCCGGTTAAAATTCGAGTATCGAGGTTAAGAACGGCTTGAGGGAGATCAACGAAAATTTTGCGGTCCTCGTCGTCATGTGCCTCGAGTTTCAAGTTGGTGAAACTGACATTTTGCTCGTCGATTTTTTGTGCTGTCTCGGCTTCGAGCACCAACTCCAACTCCCCGTCGGAGTTGTAATGGGGAACCTTGATGCCGTTCACGGGAATTCCCACGGGAACAGGCAACTCCAACTCCTTTTCCTCGGAGGTTGGCGCGGGGGTCGGTTCCGCCCGCAGGGAGAGGACCGCCAAGCCGATGGCGAGCAGGAAAATTCTAGGCGATAATTTCACGGAGGGCGCGGAGTTGTTTGATGAGTTTGGGGAGGTCGCGCAACGGAACCTGGTTTGGTCCGTCGGAAAGGGCGCGGGCCGGGTTTTCATGGGTCTCCAGAAAAACCCCGTCGCAACCCGCGGAAACCGCCGATCGTGCCAGAACAGGCGCGAGTTTTCCGTCGCCGGAAGTCGAATCCCCCGCTCCGCCTGGGCGCTGGACCGAGTGGGTGGCGTCGAATACCACCTGCGCGCCGAGCTCCTGCATCCAGGGGATCGAACGCATGTCGGCAACGAGGTTGTTGTAGCCGAAGGTCGTTCCGCGCTCGGTGAAGAAATACTCGCGGCAGCCAGCCGCCTCGAGTTTGGCCGCCACATTTTTCATGTCCCAAGGCGCCAGGAATTGGCCTTTTTTGACATTTACGACCCGGCCCGTCTGTGCGGCGGCGACGATGAGATCGGTCTGCCGGCAAAGAAAGGCGGGGATTTGCAGGACATCGATGAACTCGGCTGCGATGGTGGCCTCTTCCGGCGAGTGGATATCTGTCGTCACCGGCGCCTCAATGGCGGCTCCGATCTCGGCGAGAAGGGCGCAGCCATCCCGCACCGAAGTGCCGCGGAAGGACTTCGCGGAGGTGCGGTTTGCCTTGTCATAGGAGGCTTTGAAAACAAAGGCCGCTCCCTCGGCATCACAGATTTTTTTTATGCGATCGGCCATGCGGCGTGTGAACGCCGGGGACTCAATGACGCAAGGGCCAAGGATGAATAGCAATTCCCGGCCGCCGAGCTTGTGCTGGCCGATTTTGATGGGGCGACGCTTTGCCATGTGCACCGATCCTATCCGTGCGGGTTTCCATCGCGCAAAGATTTTCCATCTTTTTATCCGCACCCGTTATGCGCGGCGGCGTGCTCCTCGGCGATTTCGCGCAACCGTGCCAGTGAGTCCACATGCTGCAATTTCTCGCGCAGCCGAGCCCCGTTCGGGAGCCCGCGTGTATACGCCATGAGGCGCGAGCGCATGGATCGCATGGCCAAATCCTCCTTCCCCTCCCACCAGGCGATTTCGAGTTCGGCGTGGTGGACAATGAACGCCCACTTCTCACTCAGCCCGACCACCGGGGCCTCCGCGCCGCCATCAAGCGCCATCCGGATTTCTCGAAAAATCCACGGATGGTTCATAGCCGCCCTGCCGATCATGAGCCCGGCGACTCGCGATTCCCGCCAGCGCGCCAAGGCCTTCGAAGCGGAATCCAAATCGCCGTTGCCGATGACGGGAATCCGCGCGGAGGCAGCCACGGCGGCGATCACTGTCCAATCCGCCTGGCCGGTGTAACCCTGCTCCTTGGTCCGTCCGTGAACCGCGAGCCTTTGGATACCTTCTCCTTCGAGAATCCGCGCGGTTTCCAGTGCGTTGATGGATTTCGAATCCCAGCCGATACGGATTTTCGCGGTGACAGGAACCTTCCCGGCGGCGGCAACCACGGCGGCGGCGACTTTTTTCAAAAGCGGGCAATCCCTGAGGAGCGAGGAACCACCGTTGCGCGCGACCACCTTGTTCACGGGACAACCAAAATTCAGATCGATGAAATCCGGTCCGACCCAGTCGATCACGGCCTTCACCGCCTCGGCTAGCCGCTCGGGATTCGCGCCGAAAAGCTGAACTCCCACCGGGCGCTCGTCGGGCTGGAACTCGAGGTACCGCCTGGTGCGCTCGTTGCGGTGCAGGATTCCCTCTGCGGAAACGAACTCCGTGGTGAGCACATCGGCTCCGAGGTTTTTGCAGAGTCTTCGGAAGACGGTATTCGTCACGCCAGCCATCGGCGCGAGGAAAAGCAGCGGGGCCGGCTGCGCCGCAGGAGCGGGGTCCATCTTCAGGCGGCGGGGCCGAGCAGCGCCGAGACTTCGCGCTGCACCTCGGGGATGCGGTCGAGGGAGAGCTTGGGATTCGACAGAACGAGGGTTTCGCCAGTGGCGAGGTGTTCGTAGACCAGCATGTCGTCGTCCGAGCTTTCGAGGGGACGGATCACCCGCTTGCGCTCGAGCATGAGGGCCAAAATGTAGCGGACATTCGCGTGGGAGGGGTCGTTTTCCTGGATCAACCGGCGGAGCAAGCCCTCGGCGTCATCGCGCGGAAGCGGCTCCGGAGGCGGCGGGGTGGGGGGCTCGTATTTGGAGCGCCAGAAGGAGAAGGGCTGGATGTTGTCATTCCGTTCGTTCCACGCCTCCTCACTCATGTCCTCGCGGCGGAAGCCCTCCCCCTCGCGAACCAGGAGTGTGTAGAAAAATTCGCCTTCGGTGAATTCCCGTCCGGTGCGCGAGCACTGGTGGGCGCGTGATTTGATTTCCCAATCGGCTTGCATTATGAAATTCCCGGAATCCGGAGTTTGGGCAGGTCCCTGTTCGTCGAGCGCATCCAGAGCAGATAGATCCCGGCGGCAAAAAAGGCGATCATCGGTCCCCATGCCGCGACAAACGGCGTGACGCGGCTTCCCTTGCCCAAGGCGATGAAAAGACTGCTCGCCAGCACCAACCCGAAAAACAGCGTGATCGCCAGCGCCACGCCGCCCAACACGCCACGGCGCGAATAGACAATCCCGCACGGCGCGGCGACAAAAACGACGAGGAAGCAAACCGTCGGCAACGCCCAGCGGTAGTGGAGATGAGTCCGGTAGGCCGCGAGGCGCTTTTCGGGAAAATCGCTGTTGTATTTGAGATAATCGCGAAGCTCGGGCACGGAGAGGTAGTCGGCATTCATGCGGGAACTCGCCACCCGCCACGGCGTTTCCGAGAACCCCTCGATGGTCAGGTTCTCCTTCATTTCGGTTTTCACGATGTCGCCATTCGGCTCCATTTCCACCTGCCGGGCATGTTTCAAATGCCATGTTGCCGTGGAGGGATCGAAGCTGGCGGAAGAGGCATACCATTGGCCGCGAATGTGGCCGTTTTCGTCCTGCTGCACGATTTGGACATCATCCAAGGTCCCTTTGTCGAGATTGAGGCGTGAGACGAACCAGACGCGGTGGTCTTCCCGGTTTTTGAAGAGGTGCCCGCTGATTGCCCGCTCTTTTTTACGGCCCCGCTTGATGTCGCCCACGACGGTTTTTTTCATGCCCGTGGCCTGCGGGGCGCTTTCGTAGTTGAAATAGGCGTTCACACCCGAAAGGACCACGCCGACCGCCATGAGCGGAACGAGGATCCTCACCACGCTGCGGCCCGCGCCGAGCATGGAAATGATCTCGTTCGCGCGAGACATCGCCGACAGCGAATACAACAAGGCCAGGAGTGTGCCGAGGGGTAGGGCGATCACGATGATTTCGGGAACCTGCGAAGCGTAGTAGCCGAGCAAAACCTCGAAGGAGGCCTGCCCTTGAATGAAGTCCTGCAGGTTGTCGGCGAGATCGAAGATGAACCAGATGCCGACGAAGCCAAAGAAGCAATACGCGAACGGCACGAGGAATTTTTTCAGGACATATCGATCAAGGATGCTCATTTCGCAGAGTCGCGAAGACTATCCCTCCCCGGCGTGGGGCGTCAATGTGCCGCAGGGTGGACTTTTTCCAAAACCTCCCGCAGCTCGGAAATCAAGGCATCATGGCTGCCGGGACGGCTTGCGGGATCGGGGCTCATCATGCGCTGAACGAGTAGAGTTGTTTCCTGATGCAGTCCTGATGTGGCTTCGCGCAGATCGACGGGGTGCTTTTTGAGCTCTCTCAAGGCCGCCAGCGAAACCCCATTCGTTTTGTAGGGCGGATGCCCGGCCAAGGCGTGGAACAGCGTGGAGCCGAGGCTGTAGAAGTCGCTCCGGAAATCCTCTGGAAATTCGGCAAGCTTCTCCGGCGCGATGTAGTCGGGCGTCCCCCACACCTCACCAATCGGCTGGGCACTCAGTCCAAAATCCACCAGCTTCACACGGGTCGGAGTGCCGAACAAAAGATTCGCCGGCTTGATGTCGCGGTGCAGAAGTCCGCTTCCCCAAGCCGCTGACAATCCCTCCACCACTTGGATTCCAACTTCGAGCGCAAACGCTTCATCCACCCTCCCTCGCTGAAAAATCCAATCATCCAGCGATCCTCCGCCGAGGAATTCCATCGAGAGGAAGAAAAGGCCCTGCGATTCACCGAAATCGAAAATCTGAACGATATTGGGATGGTGGAGTGCAGCGATCCTCCTGGCTTGAGACAGGTGCTGCTCCATCGCGTCGGGGTCCATGATTTTCAGTGCCACCTCGGCGCCCGAATCCGAATCCACCGCCCGATAAACCGAGGCGGTCCCGCCCTTGGCAAGTTGCTCAAGGATTTGGAAACGCCCGACACGGCTCCGGGCCTTGAACTCGAATCCGCAAGACGAACAAGCCACCTGCGTGAACACTTGGATTTGTGCCATGTCCATCACCTCCCCGCAGGCCGGGCAACTCTCGAGCAAAGGAACTCCCCCGTGAGGTCCAATCACGCCGGGAAGTGGGTTAGGTCCATGAATGAAGAAGCGTTTTCTGACATCCGCTATCCGATTTTATTCAAAAGCCCATGGAGGTCATTGGCCGACCATTGGCCGGTGACATTTGGTTGGTGGAGCCAACCGTAGTTCAGCACCGAGCCCGCCGCCGCGAGCATCACGCGGGAGGCCATGCCGAGTGGGCCCATTCCCATCACCGCGAGAGGCAGAGGCGCCCGATCGAGCAAATCCAGAAGTCGTGCGACATCTCCCGGCGAGGTCGTGTGTGTGGCGATTTTCAGCACATCGGCCCCGGCATCGACTGCTTGCTTGCCCAAATCCTCCAAACGCGAAGCCGTCGGTGTTTTATGAAAATCATGGAACGAGGCGATCACTCCCACTCCTGAGTTCCGCGCCTCGCTCAAAACCTTCGCCATCCCGCCCAGCGAGCGGATTTCGATATCCACCAACGCGGCTGATGGCAGCAGCTCCAGCAAAGCCTCCCGGCGGGCAGCGGCCGACATGGCATTTTGACCGCCCTCGGCCGGATGCCGAGCTGTGACGATCCACGGGATTTTTGATTTCACGATTCCGGTGCCGAGAAAATCCGCACGCCATTCGAGGAAATCGACCTCGCCGCTCCTCAAGCGCCCCGCCGCACGAAGCGCCGCCTGGGAATCCACGATCCCCACGACAGCCGGGGAGGTGAAACCTTTCATGCGACTGGGTTTGATTTGGCGGCTGCTCATCCCGCTTTCATGGTGTCTCCCCACCCCGAAATCAATCCGCAACTCGGCTTCCCCGATTTCTATGGAATCTGGGAAGCCGCTTGGATGTGGTTTTTAGAATGCGATGCTGACAACGATCTGTGTTGTGCAAGGGGCGATCAACTGATTGCCCACGACATTGGACATCACGGGAAACGCCACATTTCCATAAACGCGGAACGGGTGGTAGTTGACCTCCAGCCCAGGCGAAAGAGCCAGTTGCTGGAATCCCGAATTTGCGGAATCGGCGGCGGGACCCGAGTCGGAGGCTTGGTTTCCAAAAATGACTTGGCCGATCGGGCGGAGGTGCAGTTTTCCGAATTTCAAGCCGGTGTAGTAAATGCCGGTGGAGGCATCAACCTCCAAGCCCGGGCGGTAGCCTGCTTGGGTGATGACCGGTGCGTCCAGTTGGCCGGTTACAAACCAATGCCAGTCTTGATGACCGAGAATTTTCCCCCGGTGGTAGAAGCCCGCAAGGATATCGACGCTGCCGGTTCCGAGTTGCATGTTGCGTCCGATTCCGGGTTGCTGCCAATCCCCTGTGGGAAGCTGGAGTCCCAGGTTGATGCCGGTGGACATGTCCGGCGAGAATCCGGTGTAGTAGGCGTTCACCCGCATGTCGCCCAGTCCCCACCAGTTCACCGCCTTTTTCTGGCTCATGTGGGATTCCCCCATCTCGGCATGTTCGCCATGGTCATGGTGATCGTGGATGTGGAGGCGGTTGCCAAATGGCAGGGTCGCCGAAAAGCCCCATTGATCGTTGAAGAAGTATTGGAACCCGGGCGTGACCCAGTTGGTTCGATTCAGTTTGTGAGGGTTGTTCTCCGCCGGGGCCGAACTCGTGCCACTCCAATTTTGGCTTTGGGAGACGAACGTGTATTCGGTCCAGAACAGCCCGCCCGGACCGCTTGGCGTATTGGCGGGAGCCCCAAGATTGAAACTATTGTCGATCGAGCAAACACACGCCCGGGTGAATGGCAGGCACGCGAGAGTTGAAAGGGCGACGACGAGTGATTTTTTGATAAATTGAAATGAAAACATGGCTTTAAATAATTGAAAATTAGGAGCACATCTTGTTGGCTCCAGATAGATTGAATGGATAAAATTTCTCCGGAAAAAGTGCCCGGGCTGGACTGCAAATAAACCTCGGAGTCGAGATGAGGGGGATCAGCCTAAAGAAATGGGAACCGGAACCGGGGGTGCAAAACAGATCTCGGAGGGTTTGTTCAACATCTCCGCAGGAAATTGAAATGGCTGTGAAGAGGGAGGAGCCAGCAGGGGGTGGGAATGAGGGAGAAATTCGCCGAGCTTGGCTTTCGCGGAGACGAGGCCACTGTCTTTTTTGCCGTTCGCGGTCTCGGTGATTTTTTTACAAAGGGTGCAAGGGTGCTGGCCATCGAGCGTCTTGCCGATTGCCGCGCCCAGCGAATCCGTCCGCGCGAAGTCGCGAAGCATTTGGGTCCAAGCCACGCCCTGCAAAATCGCCAAATGCCCCCCGGTGGTCAGAAACAAGGCCAGTCCGATCATTACGGACGCCATGGCTCGAAATATGGAAAACCGCTGGAGCATTTGAAGCGCGTGTGACTATTCGCTCCAAGAACCGGTGTCAATCCCCGCTCA
The DNA here is from genome assembly GCA_049429585.1 of Terrimicrobiaceae bacterium. Taxonomy (GTDB): domain Bacteria; phylum Verrucomicrobiota; class Verrucomicrobiia; order Chthoniobacterales; family Terrimicrobiaceae; genus UBA967. The sequence goes on from JBMTBF010000036.1 coordinate 10,943, forward strand.
GCCTGCGAGGTGGCGCCAGACGAAGGCCACAGACGAGCAGACAATGAAGCCCAGCAAAAGCGGCAGGACGGCGGCGAGGGTGGTCCAGCGCCAGTCGCCGGTTTCTTTTTGGATCGTGTAGAG
>JBMTBF010000037.1:0-10928 GCA_049429585.1 Terrimicrobiaceae bacterium
AGTGGCTTGGAGATTCCAAGCTTGGAAAATGGCATAGCCGCGCAAGCTGGGGCCGGGTCCGACGGGTGTCAATGCACGGGATTTATCCCGTATCGGCATCCGCGCATCACAGCTTGTCTTCGCCCACCCATTCCTTGTGTTGGAGGGCGAGGTAGCGGTCGGTCATGCCTGAAATGTAGTCAGCTGCAGCCCGGGGGAGGCCGTCACGATCGATGCGCTGCCGTGCCTTGCGGCCGAGTTTTTGGGGATGAGCTACAAGGTGGTGGTAAAGCCCGGCGATCCTTTGAGCTGCCTGGTCGTTCGCCGTGGCGACTTCGGCGCTGCGGTAGAGGTTTTGGAACAAATGCCGCCGGAGGTTCGAGAGTTCCTGCCGGGTTGTTTTGCTGAAGGAGGCGAGGCGTGATGGGTGGTTGCGGATGTCGTCGAGATTTTGGATTTTGGACTCGCTGATGTTCGCAAGGGACTGGCGGACGATATCGTCGACCAAATGGTTGACAAGGCACCGGATCACAAATCCCCGGTAGCGTGAAACATCCAGATCGGGAGTTTCAGCACGGGCGGAATCTTTGGCGTGCTTCCACAGAGGCACATTCTCCAGCGATGCAATCGAGAGGAGTCCGGCGTCCAATCCATCGTCGAGGTCGTGACTCGAGTAGGCGATCTCGTCGGCCAAATCGGTGATCTGCGCTTCGAGCGAAGGGGATGGATAGTGTCTTCCTGTTGTCGGGAAAACATAGCCGCCGGAGTGCTTCTGGATTCCCTCGCGCACATCCCAGGTCAGGTTCAACCCTGGAAATCGGGGGTATTTTTCCTCGAGGACCTCGACGATGCGCAGGCTCTGGGCATTGTGATCGAACCCGCCATGATCCTTTAAAAGGAAATCCAATTCCTCCTCGCCGCGGTGCCCGCAGGGGGGATGGCCTAAGTCATGGGCCAACGCGATGGCCTCTGCCAAATCCTCGTTGAGCCATAGCGCCCGCGCGATTGTTCGGCTGATCGAGGCCACCTCGATCGTGTGAGTCAACCGGGTGCGGTAGTGGTCGCCGGTGCCGTTCAGGAAAACTTGGGTCTTCCCGTCGAGTCGGCGGAATGAGGTGCAGTGGATGATCCGAGCCCGGTCCCGCTGGATTTCCGAACGGTATGTGTGCCTGGATTCCTCGTGGGCGCGGCCGCTCGAACCATTCGGCGGAACCGCCCAGACCGCGAGTTGGCGGGACTCCTCGTTGGCAAAATCCCCGGCGGATCGTGTCGAGGGATAATCTGTCATCAAGGGGCTTGCCGTTTCTCGCATCCGATCCAGGCGGCGAACAGCCCTGCGGCGATGTGCGCGACAAGAGCCCAGATGCAAATCGACAACGGACTGAGCGGGCTCTGAACCACGGTTTGCACGATGTCATAGTAGCGTTCGCTTTTGAGAGTTTGGAGGATGCCCGACCAGCTCCAATAGGCGGAGATCAAAGGGCGCACCGCATCTCCAAGAGCGGCCGGCAGGGCGAGCACCGCGCCGGAGAGCGGGAGTTGGAAGCCTACCAAATAGATCGAAACCAGCGACGCCTGCTCGGCAGTAGACATCAGGCTCGAAACGCCCAGGCAGATCGAGGTCATGGCCGCATTAACCAAGACCAGGAGAAGCAACTGCGCCCCGAAGTCTCCGGGGAAACCACAGACCTGATGAACGAAAAACCCCATCCAAAGGGATTGCGCGAGCACGAGGCAAAATAGGAATGCCGCCTTGCTGGCAACATAGGCCGAGGTGCTCAACCCCGAGAGTTTCTCCTTCTCGAAAATCCTTCGTTCAGCGGCAATTTCGCGCCCCGAATTGTTGGCGCCCATGAGGGTCAACAGAATCACTTGGAACATCACGATGCCGGAAACGAGGCTGCCGACCTTGCTCGATTGGATGAGGAAATCCCGGGCCTCGGTGAGTTGGCGGGCCACATCGAGGTCCAAGCCCATGCTGAGATTGGTGACTGCGGGCAGGCCGTTCCAAGCAAAGACCGCCACAAGCAGCGGGAATCCAAGAACGAGGCCAATCTGAAGAAAAATCTGCTCGCGGCTTCGCGAAAAAATCAAAGCCCGGCGTTGGAGCAAGGCGATGAATTGACTGATCGCTCCAGGCGGTTCAGCGGGTGGTGTATCCTCCTCCGAGGTTTTCGTGTCGGACTCATTTCTTGCTTCGGCTTCGGAAGCTTTTTCAATGCCCTCCTGATGCTTTTTCCAGGATGCGGCCCACTCCTCCGGTTGGCGAAGTTCGAGACGCTGGTAAAGTTTATCTGGTGAATCCACACTGAAGTAATGCGCAAGGAAATTTGCAGGTCCGTGGTAGGCCACCACGCCCCGGTAGAGCACAAGCACGGAATCATAGAGTTTCAAGTGCTCGAGGCTGTGGGTGACTGAGAGCACGAGCCGTTTTTTGTGGCGCGAAAGACCGTGCAGGAGTCGAACGATTTCGTCCTCCGAGCGAGGATCGAGACCGCTTGTCACCTCATCGCAGAGCAGGATTTCCGGTTGGTTCGTCAATTCCATCGCGAGGGCGAGGCGCCGTCTTTGGCCGCCGGAGAGGACATTCACGCGCTGTTCTGAAAAATCCTCCATCCGAACCTCGGCGAGCAATTGGTCCACCGTCGCTTTTCGCTTCTCGCTATCGAGATCCGCCACCCGAAGCCGCAGGGCGAAGTCAACACACTCGCGCACGGTGAGTTCCTCATGGGCGATGCTGAATTGCGGCACATAGGAAATCTCGGAGGAGGTGAAATCGTCTTTTTCGAGATCGCGCCCCTTCCAGAAGACCGTGCCATCCTCCTCGCCCTCGGCAATCCCGGCGACCAGTTTCAGCAGCGTCGTTTTTCCGCATCCCGACGGCCCGATGATGGCTCCGAAATGTCCCATGGGAAATCTGGCGGAAACCTTGGAAAGAAGGTTGCGGGTCTCTTCCCCGGTTTGAATGGTTAGTGAAATGTCGGTGAGTTCCAGCATGGTTTCGAGGGTGGGGCAGTGATGTAAGATCAAAGCAGTTCGACTCCACCGGCGCAATCTGTGAGAACCGTTAAGTCCCGCACTTGCACTGGAGGTCGGCTTCGCCGATACAAGAACCCATGAGCGAACCAGTGCTTCCCACGCCGGAGCAGCTTCAACGCCGTCTGCAGGAACTCCTGCGAACGACCTTCGCCGCGCCGGGAAATTCCCCGGAAAAACCGGCGACGCCCGCTGAAGCCCCTGACAAGGTTCCCCCCGCGATCCTTGATTTTCATCTCACTCCGCGCGATGTAAAAGCTCATCTTGACCGGTTTGTGATCCGGCAGGATGAGGCCAAGAAGGTCCTAGGAATCGCCGTATGCGACCATTATAACAACGCTCGGGTTATGGCATCCCGCGAGTCCGGCGCCGCGCCGCTGGAATACGCGAAGCAGAATGTGCTCATCACGGGACCGACCGGCGTGGGAAAAACCTACCTCGTCAAGCATGTCGCCGAACTTATCGGTGTTCCTTTTGTGAAAGCCGATGCCACGAAATTCAGTGAAACCGGCTATGTCGGCGGCGATGTCGATGATCTTGTGCGCGAACTCGTGCAGAAGGCGGAGGGAAACCTGTCCCTCGCTCAATACGGCATCATCTACATCGATGAGATCGATAAAATCGCGACTGCCCGGGAGGCCGTGGGGCGGGATGTCAGCGGACGCGGCGTCCAGACAACCCTCCTCAAGCTCATGGAGGAAACCGAGGTTGCCCTTCGCGGCGGAAATGACCTCCAATCCCAAATCCAAGCCGCGCTGGAGTTCCAGAAACGCGGCAAGGTTGTGCGCGAATCGATCAACACCCGCCACATCCTTTTTATTGTCTCCGGGGCTTTTGACAAGCTGACCGATGTCGTTTCCCGGCGTTTGAAAAAATCAGGTATCGGTTTCGGAGCCGACCCAGTGACAGCCACAAACTCATTCGCCGAATTGCTGCGCCTCGCGGGCACGGCCGACTTTGTGGATTTCGGTCTCGAACCCGAATTCATCGGCCGCCTGCCGGTTCGTGTGGTCTGTGAGAATCTCGCCGAGTCCGACTTTTTCGACATCCTCAAGCAATCCGAGGGAAGCCTGATCCGTCAATACGAGCGCGCCTTTGCCGCCTATGGGATCGAGGCGGTGTTTTCCGATGAATCCCTCCGGCGCATCGCCGCGCTTGCGGCTCGCGAGAACACGGGCGCCCGCGGATTGATGACGGTCTGCGAGCGCCTCTTGCGGGAATTCAAATACAGCCTGCCTGGCAGCTCCGTTCGGACCCTCGAGGTCACGCCTGCCATTCTGGATGACCCCTCTGCGGCCATCGACCGCCTGTTGCAGGCTGGCGAGGAGGAGGCGCGTCAGGCGCAGCGCATGGTCGTTGCCCAATTCGCGGAACGGTTTGGCGAGCAGCACGGCTTGCGATTCCGTTTTTCGGTCGAGGCGGTGGAGGCGATTTTGGCGAAGTCGGTCGAGAAAAACATTTCCGCTCGCGACTTGTGCGAGGGGCTTTTCAAGGATTATCAATTCGGCTTGGGCCTGATCCACCGCAACAGCGGCCAAACCGAATTCGAAATTCCCGCCGAGGCGGTCGAGTCGCCGGACCGCGTGTTGAGCCAGTGGGTCGTGGCCTCCCACCGAACCCAAGACGAACACGATGAGAACCCTTAAAGCCGCCGCAATCCTCGGAGCGATATCCGCCACATTGGCCTTGATGCTTCCGGGATCCGGCATCCCAGCCGCGATCGACCCCGCGTTGATCAAGGCTTTGAATATCCCGATGGATGGCCGTGCGCTCTGGGGAGCGCCGGTCTTTGTCACGCTGCTTTTCGCCTTCGGGATCGCCTGGACGACGCTCGACGTCACGCGCAACGCCCTGCGTATTCCGCTCGCCCTGGCCTCGGTGATCCTGCTTTGCACCTGGTCGATCGTTGTTTCGATCTATGGTCAGTTTTTCTCGCCTGTTCCATCCGTGTTCGCCGTGGTTTGCAGCACGCTGCTCGGTCTGGGGTGGGAGCGCACCCGCAGCGGTTCCAGAAAGCAAATCCTCGACCGCCTCTTCGGATCGAGAATCTCCCGTGCGGGATTTGGTGAAATTTTGAACTCCCGTTTTGATACTTCGTTTCCCGGCCGCAAGGTCCAGGCGACCGTGCTCGTGGTTTCTGTCCACAACCACGCCGAGTTGATGGAACTCCTCTCACCGGCCGACTACACGGCGATCACGAATTTCTACATCAAGTCCGCTTCAGACTATCTCGTGGAATCCGGCGGCTACCTCGATGAATGCAATGGCGAGTGCATTCGCGTGGTGTTCGGTGCTCCGCTCGCCGATGAGCGCCATGCCACCAAGGCCTGCCGCGCCGCAATCGATCTCGCCGCCCGTATCGATGAGCTCAACAAGGAGTGCGACGCCCGCTGGCAGCGACGCCTGGATATCCGCATGGGCCTTGATTCCGGAGAAATCGTTACAGGTGTCTTTGGTGGATCCCGCCTTGCGCATTACAGCGTCGCCGGTCCGGCAGTGGATTTCGCGCGCCGCCTCTGCTCCGCCAGTTCCTCGTATGGTTCGCGGATTTTAATTGGTCCCGACGCCTACAATCCCGCCGCTGAATCGCTTGAAGTCCGTCCCATCGAAATCCTCAAAGTCAGCGCCCGCCGCCGTCGCGTCGAAATCTACGAAATCCTCTCCGCCAAACACGCCCTCTCTCCCGAACGCGAGCGCAGTCGCGATCATTTCTGGACCGGGGTTCTCCACTACCGCGAGAAGCAATGGGACAAAGCCGTGGACGAGTTCACCAAGGCCCGCATCACCGGCATTCCTGATCCCGCGTTGGATTTTTACCTGCGCCGCACGGAGCAATCCCGCCGCCTCGCGGAAGATTCGCACAAGGAGTCAATGCCCGCATTCCTGCACAACGCGTGAACGCCCCCGGAATCCTTCCTTTCTTTCTCCCCCGTCTTGTGACGCCCTCCGAAATGAGGGCCGAGAGGGATCGCCTCCATACCGAAGGGCGAACACTGGTATTCACGAATGGCTGCTTCGACATCCTCCACCGCGGCCATGCAGATTACCTGGCTTTTGCGCGATCCCAGGGCGATGCCCTTGTTGTCGGACTGAACAGCGACGCCTCCGTGCGCCGGGCCAAAGGCCCGACCCGACCTGTGAACCCCGAGCAGGACCGGGCCTATGTTCTCGGCTCGCTTCGTGCGGTCGATTTCGTGGTGATCTTCGAGGAGGACGAGCCCCGCGATCTCATCGCCCAAATCCTCCCCGATGTCTTGGTGAAGGGTAATGACTGGGCGCACTATGTGAGCGGGAGGGACATCGTGGAAGCCAATGGCGGCCGTGTGGTTCTCGCCGAAATGGTCGAAGGCAGGTCCACCACGGCCACGATCGAGCGAATGCGCAGCGTGTAAAACGGGGAAGCCCCGTTGGGGTGATCTCTTCGCAGAGATTTTCGCCACAAAAAAGGGCCGCCAATGGCGGCCCTTGTGAATTTGAACTGAGTTGGGCGATTAGCGCTTGGAGAATTGGAAGCGCTTGCGGGCGCCGGGACGACCGGGCTTTTTGCGCTCCTTCATGCGGGGATCGCGGGTGAGGAGACCTTCCTGCTTGAGCGGGAGGCGAAGGGCTTCGTCGACTTCAATAAGAGCGCGGCTGAGAGCCAGGCGCATGGCACCTGCTTGACCGTTGATTCCACCGCCGGTGGTTTTCACTGCGACATCGTAGCTGTGAACCGCGTTGGCGATTTCAAGCGGGCGGAGGATTTGGTTTTGAAGCGAGAGGCTGCCGAAGTAGTCGGTGAAATCACGGCCGTTGACCTTGATGGCTCCGCTGCCGGATTGCATGCGAACGCTGGCGACAGAGGTTTTGCGGCGTCCTGTGGCTTGAATTGGGGCTGCTGTTTTGCTCATGGAAATAAGGATCAGGCGGGTTGCGGATTTTGGGCGCTGTGAGGATGCTCGCTGCCGGCGTAAACCTTGAGCTTGCCGTAGAGGGCGCGGCCTAGGCGGTTGTGCGGGATCATTCCACGCACGGCGCGCTCGACGAGAAGTTCCGGGCGGCGCTCGCGGCGGGCGCGGAAGGTTTCTGATTTGTGGCCACCGACATATCCGGAGAAGCTCATGTAGGTCTTGGCGGTCTCCTTTTTGCCGCCAATGGCGACTTTGGAAGCGTTGAGGACGACTACGAAGTCGCCCGTGTCCACATGTGGGGTGAAGATGGCTTTGTTTTTACCACGGAGAAGATTGGCGGCCTTGACGGCAACGCGGCCGAGTGGCTGACCGGCGGCGTCAATGACCCACCATTTGCGATCCACTTCCTCGGCTTTGGCAGAATAGGTTTTCATCGTTGAGAGCGCGGGACAATGAATGAACAGGCACCTGGTGTCAAACCTTGAGCCAATGTTTTTTTAAGGCTGTACCTTTAAGCCGGAGCCAGGGCTTCGCGGACCCCGGAAATGACAAAATCCTGCTCGGCCTGCGTGAGGTAGGGATTGAGGGGGAGGCTGATCACCTCGCGAGAGGCGGCCTCGGCAGCGGGGAAATCGCCATATTTGTATCCGAGATGGGAGAAAACCGGTTGCTCGTGGAGGCATTTGGGGTAGTAGACGGCGGTAGGGATGCCTTTTGCTTTCAGGGTCTCGCCCAAAGCATCTCGGTTCGGCACTCGGAGGGTGTATTGGGCATAGACATGGGTGTTTCCCTCGCGGATCGCGGGAGTCGCACAGAGGTCGCTGAGTTTTTCAGAGTAGCGGTCGCCGAGCCGTTCGCGGGCCGTGACCTCGTCTGCGAAACCCGGCCACTTGCCGAGCATGATCGCGGCTTGGAGCGTGTCGAACCTGCCGTTCATTCCGACGAGGTCGTGGAAGTGGCGACGGATGCCGCCATGTGTCCGGATCGCGCGCATTTTCATGGCAAGATCATCATCGTTTGTGAAAAGAGCGCCGCCTTCGCCGTAGCAGCCGAGAGGTTTTGCCGGATAAAAACTCGTACTGGCGATGGTCGTGACTCCACAACTTTTGCGCCCGTGCCGGGTGGCTCCGAAACTTTGAGCGGCGTCCTCGATCACGGTGACTCCGTGTTTTGAAGCGATGGCATTGATAGCATCGTAGTCGGGCATTTGGCCAAAGAGGCTGACCGGCAGGAGAGCTTTTGTTTTCGGCGTGATGGCAGCCTCGATGCGCTCGACCGCGATGTTGAAATCCAGCGGGTCGATATCGACGAACACGGGGCTCGCGCCAACTTGGAGAATTACTTCAGCCGTGCTGATCCATGTGAAAGGGACGGTAAGGACTTCGTCGCCCGGGCCGATCTCCAAGGCGCGGAGGGCGATTTCCAGGCTGTCCGTGCCGCTTGCCACGGTGATCGCATGGCGGCAGCCGACATAGCCCGCGAGCACGGATTCCAACTCCTCGATCTCCGGGCCCATGATGAACCGGCCGTGCTCCAACACTCGGTGGATGCGTTCGTTGATTGCGGGTTCAAATTTCCGGTATTGGGCTTTGAGGTCGATGAAGTCCATGCGTGTTGCGGGAGACAGGCCGCACGACTTATGATTCCGGTTCTTCCATGAATCGCCCACTCTTTTTTTGCATGGCCCTGGCTTCGCTGTTCGCCGGGGTCGATGCCCTAGCGAAGCCCTCGCCGAAGCTCGATTGCACAAATCCTTTTTATGAGTTCGGATGGGTTGATGGCGACAAGCCGGTTTCACACACCTTTCAAATCCGCAACTCCGGCAATGCCGATCTTGTGATCAAAAAAATCGACGCGCCGTGCGGTTGCACGAGTTACGCGCTGTCGAAAGACATCCTTCCTCCCGGTTTCAGTCTCGGAATTCCCGTAACGGTCTCGCTCCAGGGCCAAAAGGGCTTTGTGGAAAAGAGCCTTTATCTCGTCACCAACGATCCCTCCGGCATTCCGTTCCAGCTTTCCCTGCGCGGGACGGTGGGCTCCGAAATCGAAATCCAACCGCCGATGATGACGCTGAGGAAAGCCCCCAAATCTTCGGAGGTTTTTGGAGAAGTGACGGTCCGTAATCCGGGAAAAAAGCCGCTTGCGTGCCTGGAAGCCAAGTCGACCGAGGGCAAGCTCGAGATTTCGGTTTCGCCCTTGCCTGATGGTGATGGGTTCACCCTGCGCGCCAAGCCGGTCGCTGGTCTCGCGCCGGGTCAGCAAAAAGACAAAATCCGGATTCGCCTCGAGGGTGGGGGAGACAAAAAGGAATTGTCCATCGACACCCTGATTCTTCTGCCGACGGATTTGATCGCCGCGCCGTCGGTTCTCCGTTTGGACACGAAGTCCGTGCCGCCTGTTTCTCGGACAATCATCATCCGGAGTCCCGTGGGAATGGAGTTCTCGGTCGAGTCTGTCGATCTGCCCGAAGCTTCGATGACTTCCAGCACCGAACGAATCAACGGCACATCCACACGGGTAGTGGTGGGAAATATCCAACCGAAGCGCGAACTCGACGGGAGAAAGCTGATCCTGCGAATCGGCGGGGGAAAACCCCGCTCGCTGGAAATTCCCGTGGCGGTTCAGCGTTGAGAAAAGCCCTGGCGGTTAGTTGGCCTTCTGGTTCGCGCTGGCGGTTTTTCCCGCTGTGGTGAACTCGATCAAATCCGCCATGATCCGGAGGGTTTCGTTGCGAATCGGATCGGGTTCGGGAGTTTTGTCTTTTTTATCAGTAGATTCTTCCGTCTCCTCGAGGTCCTCGTATTTCTTGTCCCTCTCCCGCTCGTAGGCGACGACCTCAAGGTCCTTTCGGTCGTTTTTCACATCATCAAGGGTGATTTGCCAAACCTTGGCGTCAATGAGCGGACCGCGGGCGAGTCGCTCGGCCTTGCGTGCCTCGGTGCGGGCCTTGTCATCGGCGAGTTCCTTTTTGCGTGCCTCCATGTTGGTTGTGATGGAGTTTTTTTCCAACCGCTCGCGGAAGCGCTGCATGTCCTCGCTCACATAGAGAAACTCGGGATCCGCAGTGATGCGGCGGGCCGAACGATCACGGAGCTCGGCCAGGAAAAGCTCGCCCGCATTCGGGCTGGGCTTGAAAGCCACCGGGGCGACCTCGTCGTAGCCGAGCGGATTTTTAAACGCGCCCTCGCCGATTTTCGGGCTGTCCGTGCGGGAGGGGAGGACGATGTCGGACTCGACGCCGTTGAGTTGGGTGGATCCGCCGCTCACGCGGTAGAATTTCTGGATCGTCAGCTTGATGGCGCCTGCGGGCGGGCGGTTGGAATTGAAAAACGGAAGCGCGAGTGAACGGTCGAGGTCCTGCACGGTTTGGACTGTTCCCTTTCCGAAACTCCGCTCGTCACCCACAACCACCGCGCGGCCGTAGTCTTGCATGGCAGCCGCGAAAATCTCGCTCGCGGAGGCGCTCATGCGGTTCATCACGACCACCATCGGCCCCGAGTAGGCGATGGTCGGGTTCTTATCAACATTCTTGGTGATGTTGCCGCTCGGGTCCTTCGCCAAAACGACAGGGCCGCTTTCGATGAAGAGCCCGCTCAGGTTGATCGCCTCCTCGAGCGAGCCGCCGCCGTCCTTGCGGAGGTCGATCACCAGCCCCTCGATGTTTTCTTTTTTCAACCGCTCCAGCAGAGCGGCGACATCGGTGGTCGTGCTCTTGGGTTCCCCGCTTCCGCTCATGTTCGCGTAGAACGAGGGTAGGGAAATCCAGCCGATGCGGGAGACTTTGCCATCCGGGCCTTTCACATCGAGCAACTCGGCCTTGGCCTCCTGATCCTTGAGTTCCACCTTCTCGCGGGTGATCTCGACGACCGAGCGCTTGGAAGGGTCGTCGGCATCGGCGGGAATGACCTGAAGCCGAACCTGGGTGTTCTTTTCGCCACGGATTTTTTCCACGACCTTGTCGAGCTTCATGTCCACGACATCCTCGAATTCGTTCTCGCCCTGCGCCACGGCGATGATGCGGTC